>JASHRB010000461.1 GCA_030037575.1 Candidatus Sulfotelmatobacter sp.
ACGATTTGCCGTCCGCGCTGAGTTTTATGTAGGGAATGCTTTGCGCCCCGGCGGGATCGGCGGGAACGATTTCTTTAAACGGCTGGCGCTTGCCTGTGGCCATGTCGACGCGAGTAATTTTCAAAGGAAGAGCGCGGGTGCGCAGCAAAAGGCTTTTTCCGTTGTCGAAAAAACTCAAAACCGTTTCATCAGGAGGAACTTCGAAGTTCAGCTTTTGCGGCTCCCCGCCGGCGATGGGGAAAAGCCAGCGTTGATGGTGTGGGTCGGTGGCGAGAACCCATTTCCCGTCGGGCGTAACCAGGCTGCCAAATATGTCCTCGGGCGTAATCGGGCGCGGGGCGCTGCCGGGGGGATCGATAGCCTGCACGTAAACACGGCGCTCGTGGCCGGGCTGGGCGGCGGTGAAAATGACCGACTTGCCATCAGGCAACCACTCGGCAAAGTAATGCGGAGTCTTGTCGCCGATTGGCCGCGGCTCGCCAACCCCGGTCGGCACCAGCATCAGATGTGGCGGTTTGCCATTTTCCACCAGCGCCCACTTTTCATCCGGGGAAAGCCGGCCAAAATCTCCATCCGCCAGGCGCACCGCGGGGGAACCATCGGTATGGCGGAGGAAGACCCCGTCGTTGTTGCCCACGGCCTCGCCGCTCTCGGAAAAAAGCACGGTTTTGCCGTCGGCGGAGAAATCATTCAGCAGCGACCAGTCAAACCACGAGAGACTGCGTTCCCGGGTCTCACCCGGAGCCAGGGCAAACAAGCCCAGGCGAGTTTTATCGGCAGTGAGCAGAACCTCGCCGGAGCGGCTGATGTCGTGAATCGTCACGCCGCCCGGTGCGCGGTAGATGAGGCGTTCCTTGCCGGAAAAGTCCAGGGCGTAGAGGGAGCGGGCAGCTCCGTTGGGCACCGCGGAGAACCACACTTCCTTGCCCTTGGGGCTCCAGGCCAAGCCTTGCACGCTGGAATAAAACGAAGAGCTGGCTTTTTTATTGCCCTGCTGGTCGATGATCACTATGCGTCCGTCATCACCGCTTTGGATGTGATCGGCGAACGCCAGGAACTCGCCGTTGGGCGAAAAGCGCACATGGCTGACCCAGGCGGCAGGGGCGTAGATCACGGTGCCGATGGGATATTCGAGACGATTGCCATTGCCTCCGCCCGGGCGAATCACCGTCAGCGATTGGCCGTCTGCCGACCAGTCCGCCCACATCACCTGATCGAGAACCTCGCGAGGAGCGCCCCCGGCCAGCGCCACCCGCGCCATCGTGCCGGTCTGCGTGAAGGGGCTGTAAGCCCGGGGATGAAGGCTGATCACCATCTCACCCTTGGAGGAGATCGCCAGAATCTGCGCCGAGGGCAAACCTACGGGACGCGAATCGCTACTGTCGAAGCGCGTGGAGAACAGCTCCTGCGGCGCACCTTCCCAGGTTGCACCGTAAACAATCGATTGACCGTCAGGAGCGAAGCGGGCGTCCCAGATGGTGCCATTGCGGAAAGTGATTTCGTGGAAGGTAGGACTGGCGACCGCACCGCGGCGCGCAAAGAAATAAACCCCCAGCCACGACCCGAGAACCAGCCCGGCGGCGACGGCCGACATAAGCAGGCGGCGAGAGCTTTTTTGTTCTTCCAGCGGCAAGGCTTTGATTCCGCCGCGGCGGGAGGTGGAAATGTCGCTCAAGGCATCCAGGTTGAAGGCCAGATCACGCGCCGATTGAAAACGCTCGGCCGGACTTTTTTCCAGGCAGTGGCGAACGATGCGTTCGAGGGCTGATGAGATGTTGCGATTGGTCTCGGTGAGATCGGGCGGATCTTCTTTCAGAATGGCGCTCATCGTATCCACGGGAGAGTCGCCGTGAAAAGCGCGTTTGCCGGAAAGCATTTCGTAGAGCACCGCGCCGAAAGCAAAAATATCGGAGCGCGAATCGGCGGGCTGGCCGCGCACCTGCTCCGGAGCCATGTAGCCGACGGTGCCCATCACCGTGCCGGCGTCGGTGGCGATCTGCTGGGTGGGAGCATCGCCAGACTCGTCGGGTTGGGGATGCGTGAGCTTGGCGAGGCCGAAATCGAGAATCTTTACCCGGCCATCGGCAGTGAGGAAAAGGTTTTCGGGTTTGAGATCGCGATGGGTGATTCCTTTTTCGTGGGCGGCGGCCAATCCGCTGGCGATTTGCCGGGCGTAGTCGATGGCCTTGCGCGCCGGGATCGGGCCTTCGTGCAGGCGGTCGCGCACAGTCTCGCCTTCGAGCAGCTCTGAAACTACGTAGGGAGCGGCGTGATCTTCTCCGATATCGAAGATGGAAAGAATATGGGGATGGTTGAGAGCGGCGGTCGCGCGGCATTCCTGCGCGAAACGCCGCAAGCGGTCGGGATCAGCGGAGAATGATGCGGGAAGAATTTTGATGGCGACCTCGCGGCTGAGCCGGGAGTCGCGGGCTCGGTAAACCTCGCCCATGCCGCCCGCGCCAATCGACGATTGAATTTGATACGGCCCCAGCCTGGTTCCGGAAGTGAGCGCCATAGTGGGGAAGATTATATCGAAGGAACAACGGGAGGACTACGAGCGGGTGAGCGCGCCGGCAGCTTCGCGGGCCGGGGCGCCCGCGCCACCCAGCCTGCTTTCGAAGAAGTCTTCCACCCGGCGCAGGATTTCGACATCGCTCCTCGATTCGTAGATTTCCCTGCGCAAGTGCGCGCCGCCGGGAACGCCATGCGTGAACCAGGACGCAAACTGCTTCATCTTGCCGACGGCGTCGGGCAGTTCTTCTTCGATCAGCATTTGAAAATACGTGCGGATCATTTGATAACGATCGGCTTCGGCGGGCTGGTCGTAGGTCTTGGCCACCGGCAAAAAGCTTGTGGGCACAGCCGCCGCTCCGCAATATTGCCCGATCTGCCGAAAGATCCAGGGATTCGAGGGCGCGGTGCGGCCGATCATGACGGCATCGCATCCCGTCTGCGCCACCATCGCGCCGGCGTCTTCGGGAGTGCGAATGTCGCCGTTCCCGATCACCGGAATCTTCACCGCCCCTTTCACCGCCGCGATCCACTCCCAGCGCGCCTTGCCGCTATAGCCCTGCTCGCGGGTGCGGGCATGGAGAGCGACCGCGGCGAGTCCGCAGGATTCGGCCAGGCGCGCCAGTTCGACGCAGACAATCTCGTCATCGTTCCATCCGGCGCGAAATTTTACGGTGAACGGAATCTTCACCGCCGCGCGCACCGCCTGGAAAATTTTTCCGATGGCCGGCAAATCGCGCAGCAGCCCCGAGCCGCCGTTGCATTTCACCACTTTTTTCGCCGGACAGCCGAGATTGAGGTCAACGATATCGAAGCCGAGATCCTCCACCGTGCGCGCCGCTTCCGCCATCACCTGCGGATTGCTACCGAACAGCTGCGCCGAGATGGGATGCTCGTCTTCATAGAAATGCAAATACCGCTTCGCCTTCTGATCCTTTTTGCGCAACACGCCGTCCGCCGAGGTGAACTCGGTCATGATCAGCCCGCATCCGCCGAGCTTGCGAATGAACCGGCGAAACACCGTGTCGGTGACGCCAGCCATCGGCGCCAGCACCGTGGCGGGCGCGACGGCCACCGCGCCAATGCGAAGCTCAGCGGGAACCGACGCTGGGGGGACGGAGTGGCGGTCGGGGGCGCCGCCCGAATTGTCCCAGAATTTCTTCACCGTCTTATTTTACCGGTGGGCTGCAAATAATCGGCTGTCGGCATCCGGGAGTTGACTGCGCCGCTGGCAGCCGTTAAATTCAAAAAGCCGCAGTTTTTCGCTCTTTGAGATGTGCTTCGGTTTGCGCGTCTTTGCCGCTCGGCAAAGACAGGGAAGCGGGTGCAACTCCCGCGCTGCCGCGCAACTGTAAGCGAGGAAATTCGCAGACGGCCACTGGAATTCATTCTGGGAAGACCGCTGCACGTCCGGATGCTGGGCCAAGCGGCATGAGAGCCGGTTGGCGGCAAGCACCATCCTCACTCGCCAAGCCAGGAGACCGGCGCAAACCGTCTACCGCAACCTCTTTCGCGTGAAAAGGAGGATGTTATGCGCGCGCTTTGCGCTTCGTGGTTGCTTTTTCTGTCCGCGGCAGCACTGGCCGGCGATCTCGAGGTAAAAGTCGAAGACCCGCAGTCTGCCGCCGTCTCCGGCGCCCAGGTTTCCCTGCTGGCCAAAGGAACGGGCACTGCTCTCAGAACCACCACCACCTCTGCCGAAGGAATCGCCACGTTTTCGGAATTCCGACCCGGCGAATTTTCCTCCCGCGGTTATCGAATTCAAGTGCTCGCCCCCGGTTTCGCCTCGCCTAGTGAGGACGTTCCCGCTGACACCAACAGGGTCACGGTTCGTTTGCAGTTGGCGGTGGCCTCGGAAACGGTGGTGGTAAGCGCCACCCGCACCCCCACTCCCGCCGAGCAAACCGGCGCCAGCATTTCGAGCCTCGAGAGCGGCCAGCTCGAAGTCATGCAGCCCGTGGCGGCGGACGACGCACTCCGCTTTCTCACGGGCGCGGTGGTCAACAGCTACGGGCAAGACGGCGCACTGTCTTCCCTTTTCGTGCGTGGCGGCGAATCCACCTTCAACAAAGTGATCGTGGATGGCGTGGCCCTCAGCGAACCCGGCCTTACATTTGACTTCGGCACGCTGCCGCTGGGGCAGGCCGACCGACTGGAATTTCTGCGGGGAGCGCAAAGCACCCTGTATGGTTCCGATGCGATGACCAGCGTGGTCGAGGTTTGGACCCGCAGCGGAAACACTCCCACGCCTGAATTGCGCTTGGGCGCCGACGGCGGAAATCTCTCCACGGCTAACGGCTACGCGTCTGTTTCCGGCGCCCGCGGCCGTTATGATTACGACTTTTTTGGCGATCAGTTCAACACGAATGGCTTTGGCGTAAACGATGTTTACTCGGATTCGCTGGCGGGGGCAAATGTGGGGGCTGCGCTCGATGCGAAAACTTCCTTGCGCGTCCGGGTTCGCCACTCCAACAGCCACACCGGACTCCCCGGAGCATGGGATTTCAACGGCGACCAACTGGTCCCGCCGTTGCCGGTCGGCAGCGCGCAAACCAATACCCTGCTCGGCAGCGCCGAACTTGCAATCGCCCGGCCTTCGGGCTGGGAGCATCGCTTGACCGCGTCCGACTACGTTTACCGCTACTTCGACAATAGCCCCGAGGGAAACACTTACAACTTCGCTTCCGTCTACAACTACGACATTAACCACGTCGCGGGCGAATATCAGGGCGACTACTCGGAGCGAGGCTGGACGCATTCGACCTTCGGCTACCGCATCGAAAACGAAAGCGCGTTTTTCGGTTATCCGGCGTTTCCCCCGCCCACCCACGGCCAGCGTCTCAACCAGGATGCATACCTGCAACAACAGCTCAGGCTGGGCAGGTTATCGGTTGTGGCCGGGGGAAGGTTGGTACACAGCAGCGAGTTCGGCAATATTGGCGTGCCCCGAGTCGCCCTCACTCTGGTGGCGCGGCGCGGAGGGGAAATTCTCTCCCCGACGCGCCTACGCTTTTCCTACGCCACCGCGTATATGGACCCGGACTTCACTGAGACTTTTGCCGGGCTGCCTTACTACGTACCCAATCCCGGACTTTTGCCGGAGCGCACGCGCGCATTCGAAGCCGGCTTCCAGCAGAATTTCTGGGCGGGCCGTTGGGTGCTGAATGCAACATATTTCAATAATCTCTTCCGCGACCAGATCGAATATGGGACCAACACCGTGACCTATCAAGGCAATCCGCCGGGAACGCTGGGGCAATTTTTCAACGTGCAAAAATCCTTTGCGCAAGGCGCGGAGGCCGAACTCCAGGGAAAAATCCGCCCCAGATTGCTGCTGACCGCAGCCTACACCTATACCTCCACCGAATACCTAGAATCTCCCTATTGCGCCGAGGATGCTTGCGGCACCCCGCTCTATGAAACCGGAAATCCCATGTTGCGGCGTCCCAAGCACTCGGCCACGATGCTGCTTAATTATCTGAGCCAGCGCTGGGCGGCGAACCTGGGCGGCAGTTTCGTGGGCAGGCGGCCCGACTCCGATTTCGTGGACCAGCTTGTCGACCACGCGGCGGGATACGTGCGCGCCGATGTTGGCGGCTGGTACGCCATCAATGCGCGCGTCACTGCCTACGCCAACCTGTACAACGCCCTCGATCGTCACTACAACGAAGTCGTCGGTTATCCGGCATTGCCGGTGAATTTTCGCGCCGGATTTCGTTTTCGCATCGGAGGCGAATAAGCGCGCAGAAGAGAAAAGGGGAAGGAAGCCGGCCAATGGGCTGCGGCACCAGCGCCGCTGAGCAGGACGATGTCAAACTGGGCGCGGGCGAGAACTTCAGCTCGCTTTTTCCGGAGAATGCGGCATTACGCCGGGCATGGACGCGGCCATTTTCCCCCCGAAATATTTGGTGCGCGCCAGCAACAATTTCTCGATGTCCACGCCGCTTAACGGCTTCTGCTTGCCCAACAGATGCGTGACCAGCGCAATCTGGGCAAAGTGCTCGACGGTTTCCATCTTCATGTAAGCGTGCTCCAGGGTGTCGCCGTAGGTGACCACGCCGTGATTCGACATGAGGATGGCGTCATAGTGCGGGACATAAGGCTCCAGCGTGGTCGCCAACTCCGAAGTCCCGGGAGTGCCATAACGTGCCAGCGGAATGCACCCAAGGCCCATCACGACTTCACAGACCAGAGGTTCGGTAAGCGCCAGGCCGGCGGCGGCGAATCCGGTCGCGGTCGGAGGATGTGCATGGACAATGGCCCCAACGTCCGGACGCATGCGATAAATCAGCAGGTGCATGCCGAGCTCGCTGGTTACGTGGCGCCGGCCGGCAACTCGCAAGCCCTCGCGATTCACGATCACCAAATCGCTCGACCGCATCGCGCCTTTGCTCACGCAAGTGGGCGTCACCAAAATGCGTTCGCGATCAAGGTGGACAGAAAGATTTCCATCCATCGCTGCCACGAAGCCGCGCTCGTGCAGCATGTGTCCATAGCGGACAATTTCTTCCCTGTGTTGGCGTTCGGCGGACATGGATACTCTCTCAGGGAGTGGCGAAAGCGGCCGCGGCTGCCGCTAGGCATAGTATCGCACTTGCCGGGGAAGAGCCAAAGTAATTTTGACAAGATTAAGAAATCCACCGAGACAAAACCAATGCCGACCATGGGCGGCGACTCCGCTTCTCTTGTAATCTGAAACTGTGCTGGTTTCCGATTTCAATTTTCATCTTCCTGAGGAACTGATCGCTCAGGAGCCGCTCGCGGCACGTGACGGCTCCCGCATGTTGCAGCTGGAGCGGGAGGGCGGCCAGTACGCCGATTGCCGGTTTCGCGATCTGCCGGAGATGCTGGGTGCGGATGATGTGATTGTGTTTAACAATACTCGCGTGTTTCCGGCGAGGCTCTATGGCCGGCGAGAAGGAGCGCGCTCTCAACCGCTCAGCCCGCGCAATCCGGCCGCCCGCGATTTTCTTGGCGGCCGCGTCGAGGTTTTGCTCACACGGCAAAGCTCAAGCCAACCGAACGATTGGGACTGCCTGGTGCGTCCCGGCCGCAAAATCGGAGTGGGCGAGCGCATGGTTTTCGGTGAAAACCATGAATTGCACGCCCAGATTCTGGCTCGCGGAAAATTCGGCGAACGCCATCTTCGCTTCCAGCCGGTCGAAGATTTTTACCGCCTTCTCGATCGCATCGGCCACGTGCCCCTTCCGCCTTATATCGCCCGCGCCGATGCCGCCGCGGATCGGGAGCGCTATCAAACGGTCTATGCAGGGGAACGCGGATCGATTGCCGCACCCACCGCCGGGTTGCATTTCACGCCCCGGATTCTGGATCGCATCCGCGAGCGGGGCATTCAGGCGGTGGAGATTACTCTCCACGTCGGCCTCGGTACCTTCCAGCCTGTGCGGGTTGAACGCGTCGAAGATCACAAGATTCACTCCGAGGCCTATTCGATTTCAAGGGAGGCCGCGTCGCTACTGAACCATGCCCTCGGTAACCGAAAGCGCGTGGTCGCCGTCGGAACAACCACGGTGCGCACGCTGGAACATGCCCTTCGCGAAGGGTCAGGGTCCATCCGCCCCGGAGGCGGCACCGCAGACATCTTCATTTACCCCGGATTCGAATTCAAGGGGGTGAGAGCAATGTTGACAAACTTTCATTTGCCGCGGTCCAGCCTGCTCATGCTGGTCAGCGCCTTCGCTGGGCGGGAGAACCTTTTGCGCGCCTACGAACATGCAGTTTCCGCCGGCTACCGCTTTTATTCCTACGGGGACTGCATGCTTATCGAATAAGTTTTGCCTGCAAAACCCGCCCTCTCTTTCTCAAAACCTGCGTTATACTCTTCCCCGGAGCAGACCATGGATACAGCAGTAAGACCGGTTTCCATCGATCAATTCGTGACCGAGCTGCGCAAGCTTCCCCAGTCGGCCTTCGAGCGAACGGAGAGGATTCACCGCCTGCAGAAGGAGATGCCGGTTGATCCCGAGAGTCTTGCGCCCTATCTCCGTTGGGACCGCCAGCACTACACCCGCAATTTGATCGACAAGACTGGTCTCTACGAGCTGATCGCCATCTGCTGGGAGATTGGGCAAATCAGTTCCATCCACAATCACCGCGATCAGAATTGCTGGATGGCCGCACCGCTGGGGCGTTTATTGGTGGAAAATTTTCATGTCGAGCACCAGGATATCGCCGGCGGCACTTGCAAAATCACGGCCACCGAAACGGTCGAGATGAATGCGTCGCAACCTTGCGCCGTCGATCCTTTGGAGCCCGTGCACCGCGTGATCAATCCGCGCGAGTTCAAGCAGCGCGCCGTCAGCCTGCATGTTTATTCACGGCCGTTCGATACCTGCGTGGTCTATTCGGCCGAGCAAGGTACTTGCGGCGAAATCGATCTGCACTACACGACTGAGTACGGCAAAGTGGTTGGTTCATGAATGGTCGCCGTCGAGTTCTTTGCTCGCTGGTCCTGCTCGCGTGCGCGCTGATTTTGTTAGGCGGCGGTCAGAAGAAAAAAGCCCCGTAGGAGGTGGCGCCCATCGATCAAGTGGGGTCGTCGCCGGTGGGAACCAGGCAGGAAGCGTTGCACAAATCCTTCACCGTGCGTACCGCAGTCGCTTTCCCTTCGACCTTCCGGCTCATGCCGCCATGCCCTACCTGCGCGGCAGCTTCAAATCGTACGTCTCCGAGAATGCCCTGCAGTCGGACCAGCCCAGCGCCGATGTTGACTTTTTCGTGTTCAACGAACAGCGGTACGCGGATTTCTCCGCCGGCAACCCGAGCCGGTCTATTTTTTCCGCCGACGGCTTGCACCAACAGACGGTCGATGTGAGCTTGCCCTCCACGCTCAATCAGGGCACAAAGTATTATTTGGTCTTCCGCAATAGTCCTGGCGGCGGTGCGAAAAAGATCGTTCGAGCCGATCTCACCGTCGATTTCTAGCGCATTCCCGGCTGTTAAACTAAAGGCTTGTCCCCGCGAGCAAAATCCCCGGCAATCGCCAGCCGCCTTACGCCGGCCCTGGCGGGCAAACTGCCCGCTACCGCCGACTGCGCGAAATCTGCCCGGGAGCGCATCTATCTCATCGATGCGATGTCGTTCATCTTCCGCGCCTATCACGCTATGGCGCGGCAGCGCTCGATGTCGACCAAGGCCGGTCTGCCGACCGCGGCGGTTTACGTCTTCGTGAACATGTTGCGCAAATTGCGCGATGATTTCTCTCCCTCATATCTGGCCGCGGTTTTCGACGTGGCCGCGCCGACCTTTCGTGATCGGCAGGCGGAAGCAATCACCAGAGTCCGCAAGTTCGACATCAAAACGCAAACCTTCACCGAGGTGGAATACAGAGGCTACAAGGCGAACCGAGCGGCCATGCCCGAGGATCTGGCGCAGCAGATTCCTTACATCCGGCGGGCGCTCGAAGCCTATCGCCTTCCGATTCTCGAACTGGCCGGTTTCGAAGCCGATGATGTGATCGGCACGCTGGCGCGCAAAGCGGCGGAAGCTGCCTACTCTGTCTACGTTGTATCCAACGACAAAGACATGATGCAGCTGGTGAACGACGACGTTCACATTCTGAATCCGCCGAAAGACAATCTCATTTGTGATGCGGCCAAAGTGGAAGAAATACTGGGCGTGCCTCCCCAGCGCGTGGTCGATGTGATGGCGCTGCGCGGTGACAGCATCGACAATATTCCCGGTGCTCCCGGCATCGGCGATAAAGGTTCGGTTGAGATCATCAAGCGATTTGGCAGCGTGGAACAGGCGCTCGATCGTGCCGCGGAGGTGGAAAAGAAAACCTATCGCGAATCTTTGCTCAACAACCGCGACATGATCCTGTTCAGCAAAAGCATGGCAACCATCGACTGCAATGTTCCCGTCGAACTAAACATTGAAGCCATGCGCGCGGGCGAACCGGACGTTGCATTGCTCGGGCAACTGTTTATCGAGCTGGAGTTTGCTTCGCTGCTGAAGGAACTCTTGCCGGTCGTTCAGCCGGCCAAGGCTGATTATGCGGAGACCGAGTCCGCGGCGGATGTCGACGGAATCGTGCATTCGGCGGCCAAAGAAGGCGCGCTGGCCGTCGCGGTGGCGTTGCAGGATAGCGAAACATCCGACACGGCCGAAGAAGAGGCCGCCAGCGAACAGCGGCAGGAAGCGATGCTGCCGTTGACCGGCGGTTCATCAGCAGGATGGGCGCCGGTTGTGCGCCGGGTTGCGATCTCGGGCGGGGCTGGCTCGGCCCTGGTTGTTCCTCTCGATTCGTGCGAGGCAGCTGGCAAACTGCGATCGATTCTGGATTCCGCGGCCACGCCAAAATCCATCCATGATTACAAAGCCGCGATTCACGCGCTTGGGCGGTTGGGAATCGGCTTGCAGGGGGTAGAGCATGATCCCATGCTCTACTCCTATCTGCTCGATCCCACGTACTCTTCGCATGGCCTTGCCGAGGTTGCCCTGCGACGCCTCAATCTCAAGCTGAGCGGCGATCTCGCCGAAGCGGCTGACATCACCGGACGATTGACGGCGGCGCTTCGCGAGCAAGTGAAGCAAGCGGGGCTGGGCAAACTCTATGAAGAAATCGATCTTCCGCTGGTGCCGGTGCTCGCGCGCATGGAGCGTGCCGGAGTAAAAATCGACACCACCGCGCTCGCCCAGATGTCGACGGAGTTGGAACGTGAGATCGCCGTGAAGGCAGAACAGATCTATGAAGCCGCTGGAACCGAGTTCAACATTGGCTCGCCGCGACAGCTGGGCGATGTTCTTTTCAATCGCATGAGCCTTCCCAAGGCGGTGAAATACGGCAAGGGACGAACCATTTCAACGGCGGTGGAGGTGCTCGAGGATTTGGCCGAGAACCATCCAATCGCCCGCCTGGTGCTCGATTACCGGCAATTGACCAAGTTGAAATCGACCTACGTCGATGCGCTCCCCGCGCTCATCGATCCGGCAAGCGGCCGCCTGCACACAACCTTTGGCCAAACCGGTACGGCAACCGGCCGGCTTTCTTCCACCAACCCAAATCTGCAAAACATTCCCATCCGCACCCAGCTTGGCCGTGGCATTCGTGCGGCGTTCATCGCCGAACCCGGCCACGTTTTGCTCACCGCCGATTACTCGCAGATTGAACTCCGCCTGCTCGCACACTTCTCACGCGATCCGTTGTTGGTGGAGGCCTATCGCCGCGGCGACGACATTCACACCCTCACCGCATCGCAGGTGTTCGGGGTTCCGCCGCTGATGGTCACCTCCGATCATCGACGCCAGGCGAAGGTGGTTAACTTCGGCATCGTTTACGGCCTCTCACCGTTTGGCTTGTCGCAGAATCTCGGCATCGAAACTTCGGAAGCCAAGCGGTTCATCACGAACTATTTTGAAAAATATAAAGGCGTGCGCGCCTTCATCGACAAAACTCTGGAAGAAACCCGCCGCGATCTGAAAGTGAAAACCCTCTTTGGACGGGTGCGCCCCATTCCCGACATCAACAGCAAGAATTCGAATCGGCGTGGATTTGCCGAGCGCACTGCGGTCAATACTCCCTTGCAAGGAACCGCCGCCGACTTGATCAAGGTCGCCATGATCCGGATTGATAAGGCCATTCGACAGCAAGGGCTGAAATCGCGCATGACGCTGCAGGTTCACGACGAACTTGTGTTCGAAGTGCCTGAAGACGAACTGGAGACCCTGAAGCCGTTGGTTCGCGAGCACATGGAGAAGGCGCATCCGCTGGTCGTGCCTTTGCTGCTCGAAATGGGCCAGGGCGCAAATTGGAGAGATTTGGAGTAAGCGCCAGCCCTCTCCGGGGGGGGCGTACAATATCCCCGTGACTGCCGCTCCACCAAAGGATTCGGCGCAAAAGCACCGTCGGCAGGCGGCTTATGCCACGGAGACTGTCGGCCTGCTATTCGTTGCCGTCCTGCTGCTCATCCTCACTCTGATTCGCTACTGGCGTTCCATCCATTGGAGTTTGCGCTGACGGTGGCTTCGCCGGAGCCGGGGCCGCTGCTGGTGGTCGTTCTGGGCCCCACGGCCAGCGGCAAAACCGCGCTCTCACTTGTACTCGCCGAACGGTTTGGCGGCGAAATTGTAAACTGCGATTCGGTGGTGATGTATCGTGAGTTCGATATCGGAAGCGCGAAGCCAACCGCTTCGGAACGCGCCCGGGTTCCACATTATTTGTTCGATTTTGTAGAGCCTACGGCGCAAGTCACCGCCGGCGAATATGCGCGCCAGGCGCGGCAAGTGCTGGCCGGGATTCATGCGCGCCAGCAGTTGCCAATTGTCGTCGGCGGCACCGGGCTCTACTTGCGGGCTTTGCTCGAAGGACTTTTTCCCGGTCCGCCGCGCTGGGAAGAACTTCGCGAGCGCCTGCGCCAACAGGCGGAGAGTTGCGGATCGGGTTACCTGCATGGCATTTTGCAACGACTGGATGGGGGCGCCGCTCAAAAGATCCACGCCAACGACACCCCCAAGATCATTCGCGCCATCGAAGTGTGTCTGGCATCGCGGCAAAAAATGACCGAGCTCTGGCAAGAAGGCCGCGACCGCCTGCGCGGATTTCGCGTTCTGCGTCTCGGACTTGATCCAGATCGGCAAGCGCTTTATGAGCGCATTAATCGGCGGGCCAGAAAAATGTTTGACTCCGGCCTGGTCGAAGAAGCGCAGCAGCTCCTGAAAAAATATGGCCAGGCAGCCACACCTCTGGCTGCGCTCGGGTACAAACAAGCGGTGCAATTCATTCGCAGCGAGCTGAGTCGCGAACAGGCGGTTGTGGCGGCCCAACAGGCCCACCGCAAGTACGCCAAGCGCCAGATGACCTGGTTTCGCAGCGAGCCGGAAGTTGGCTGGCTGCGCGGGTTTGGAGATGAGGTGCACACCCAACAGCAAGCCCTCGCCCTGTGCGCAGGGGAAATAAATCGCAAGAACAAAATTTAGCAATCCTGCTATCTTTTTCAACATGCCTCGAGCCATTGCTATTTTTCTGTTTGCCGCCCTTCTCCTTCCTCCTGTATTTGCCAAAGACAAATATCAGCGCCCCGGCCCCATTCACCTCACCCATGAGGGCGAGAAGTGGGCGGAGAAAACTCTGCACAAGCTCACGCTCCAGGAAAAAATCGGCCAGGTCTTCATGATCTGGTGCCGCGCCAGTTTTCTGAACGTTCAAAGCGCCGAATCTTTAGAACTGCTCGAGGAGATGCGTAACTATCACGTCGGCTCGTTCGCCATGACGGTCCACGTCGACGGCCCGTTTCTGCTGCGCAGCGAGCCCTATGAAGCGGCCGAGCTACTCAACAGTCTGCAGCGCCAGTCCAAGCTGCCTTTACTTTTTGCCGCCGATTTTGAGCGCGGGGTTTCGATGCGGCTCATAGGCACAACCGTTTTTCCCCACGCCATGGCCTTCGGCGGAGACGGCAAGCTGGAGGATGCCGAAGCTTTCGGGCGCATCACGGC
>JASHRB010000003.1 GCA_030037575.1 Candidatus Sulfotelmatobacter sp.
TAGCGATCCACTCCTCGTAGGTTTGTCCCGCTTTATCCAGTTGCCCTGTTACATCTTTATAGTAACTGGCGGCGATCTCCAGCTTCTCCCGCTCGCTGGTATGCCCCCGAAGCTCGAATGCTTTGCTGTAAAACTTACTGGCCCTCCCGAGCTCACCGACGCTGTAGTAATCGTCACCTAGCACCTTGTACCCCATCGCAAAATTCGGATCGAGTTCAATAGCGTTTTGATAGTAAGGCAGAGCAGCGGATAGACTTTCCTGTGCGGCTTCGTTTTCCCCAAGGCTGTAAGCTTTCAGAGCTTCGAGCGAAGATGTGGTTGCCTCGGAAAGCGGAACGTCGAGCCTCTGTACCGTGGCAAGTGATTCTCCTAACTCGCTACGCAGCTTGGAGGCCGCTCCTCCGAGCGTGTCCAGCACTTTCTCTTTTTTTGGTGCCGTTGCCTGCTCCTGAGCCAGCAGGTCTCCGCTCTGACAATTCACTGCTTTCAGACCCAAGACATACTCGCTGCCTAGGCTGGCAATCGCTCCGGCGATGTAAGCTCTGCTGCCCGCCCGCTGACAAAGTTCGCGGATGATGTCGGGGGTGAGTTTTGTGTCCACTGGACGTGCCATCAGCTTCAGGGTCGCCGCGACCTTGTTCTCAGAAACCACATTAAGGAACGGCGACTGGTTCAGAGAGACGCTGAGCGCGGTTTTGAGCGTGTCGTCGAAAACCGGGTCGCCAGTGCTGTTGCTGAAGTCGGCGAGCACAATGGTGTCCTTTTCGGTCAGGCGTTTAACGCGGTGCGAACGATAGTAAAGCCTCCCAGCGATCAAGGCCACGACAAGCAGGACGGGAACCGCAATCTTCCACAGTCTCTTCTTCTGAACCGCAGGCGCTTCCTGTGCCATCGCGACTGCTCCAGAACTCGGCGTTAGCACTCGCCCACTTTCCGTGTCCCGCTTGAGCCGTTGCAGTTCCGCCCGCATCTCGGAAGCGTGTTGGTATCGAAGGTTGCGATTCTTCTCCAGCGCACGGTTGATAACGTCCTCCAGCTTAGGCGGTACGTCGTGATTCAGCCGCACCACGGCAACCGGGGATCGGTTCATGATGGCTTCGCAAATGACCGCTGAAGTTTCTCCCTGAAACGGCAAATCGCCTGTCGCCATCTCGTATAGCACTGCCCCAAAGGAGAAAAGGTCAGTTCGAGCATCAAGTTCTTTGCCCCGCACCTGTTCCGGGGACATATAAGCGACGGTGCCCACCATTGTGCCCGGAGTGGTCAGGTGCTCTGTGTTGACCGACTGCGTCATCCTGTCAGCCACTGCCAGCGTGCTCAACGAATTGGTGGCGGGCACAACCTTTGCCAACCCGAAATCCAGAATCTTGGCGTGCCCGCGCTTGGTGACGAAGATGTTGGCGGGCTTGATGTCGCGATGGACGATGCCCGCAGAGTGTGCCCCATCGAGTGCGTCGGCGATTTCGATGCCTAGGGACAGCACGGTCTCGATTTCCAAAGGCTTCCCGCCGATGCGGTACTTGAGCGTCATCCCATCGAGATATTCCATCGCGATGAACGACTGTGCTTCGTGCTTCCCAATTTCATAGATCGTGCAGATGTTGGGATGATTGAGCGCGGAAGCAGCACGTGCCTCGCGGCGGAATCGTTCGAGCGCCTGCGGATCGCTCGCTAGTTCTGGGGGCAAGAACTTGAGCGCCACGAACCGACCGAGTTCGGTATCCTCAGCCTTGTAGACGACGCCCATCCCGCCGCCGCCCAGCTTTTCGATAACGCGGTAGTGCGAGACGGTCTGCCCGATAAGTTGGGACTCAGGAGCCATTGGCGGAAATGTTATGCCGCAGCGTTGGGTGGGGTCAACGAGTGGTCAGAAAGGCGCAACGCGGTCGCGCATTGTTTTCTTGCGTTTGCACAGGTGGTCTAAAAGGATAGTTGGCAAGCAGCCAAGAACTCACGTGTTTTCAACGCCCGATTTTTCGTTTTTTGCTGGCGCAGGGGAATACCTTCTGAACCAAGGGACTCACGAATGCATGCGTTCGTCAACGTGTGCCCTCTTCCCAAAAGTGCGACTCCGCATTGCGAATGAGCGGCAGGAGTCCGGACATAACCAACGGGGCCCGACCGCAACCAAATGTCCTTCACGAAAATACAAACTTCATGAAAGCGAAGGGGAATTTATTTTGGGTTGTGCGATTCTATCAGGCAACAATGCTACCCGCTTTGTGCAAGATCGTAGCCTTTCAGCAACTCTCAAAAGCATGATCGAGGTAGATTAGGACGGATGCACCCGTCCACGGTCGAAGGGCCGATTGAGGTGCTCGATAGCGGACAGTAGTACTTGTGATTGTGCTGATTCTGGCGCTCATGGGCCGATTGTGAAAACAGTTCATCCCTGGACACGGCCGCTCAATTGTCGGTACCTAATGAGAAAAGCTGATCGGAAAGCAGACCGCAAACAACCATTCTTGAGTTCGCTTGCCGGAGCGATAGGACATATCGCCGACACCGTTGCGCGAACGACGCACGAACTCACCGCGAACGATCCAACGGACAAGTCGCCATTATCGTCTGCCAAGGTGCAAGCGTCCCCCGCCAAGCGCCGTAAGAAGACAGCAGAGACGAACAATAAAATCGTCACGTCTCCCCGCCCTAGACCTCCCAGGAAACGGACCAAAGCTCAACGCCCCAAATTGGAGACGACACGATGAAACATCTAGGGCGTTAATCAGGACTTGTGCATACTCCAGGAAAGTTCGCGGTAAGTCACCGAGAAGATATAATTCGCGCGTGCAACAACCTATGCGGCATGCAATGGCGCTTCGCGTTTCCAAAGCGGTTCTCGTTTTTGCCATCGCACTTTTCTACACGATTCTGGTCCTGAACAACATCACGGATTACGGCTCCAACTACGAGTTTGTCCGCCACGTCCTGATGATGGACTCAACCCTTCCGGGGAACCACGGCATGTGGCGCGCCGTCAATTCGCCGCGAGTACATACGGTCTTCTACATCGGCATCATCGCCTGGGAATCGGTCACTATGCTTCTCTGCTGGTGGGCTGGTGTTCGGTTGCTGAAATCGTATCGTGCGGACAGGGCGCAATTCGCCGCTGCGCTAAACGTCGCCGTGATTGCGCTGACGACGAGCCTGCTGATGTGGTTGGTCGCATTCCTGAATGTCGGGGGCGAATGGTTTCTGATGTGGCAGTCGAAAACATGGAATGGGCAGGAAGAGGCATTCCGAATGTTTACCATTGTCGGTGTGGTGTTCTTGATTGTGGTGCAATGCGAGCCAACTCCCGATTAGTCCGCAACCCTTCTTTTTGGCGGGTACTTCCCGCTTGCCCGTCATCCGAGAGTGGGATTACGACTAGCCGCCAAAGACCACGCGCGTGCCAGTGGAAGGCATGATTAGCTTCTCGGGCATCTCGCGTTGGATTGCCATTATGGTGCGTAAGCCGGTGCAGTGCATGGGAATCAAGTAGTCCGGGTTGATTTCCTTCGTGGCTTCCACGGTCTTGGCGATGAGTTCATCAGGATAGGGAGACAAGTGCCACCCGCCAACCACAGCATGCACCTTTTCGATCCCGGTGGACTTCTGGATCTGGCGGACGGAGTTGATGATGCCGGCATGGCCGCACGATCAGATCACGACAAGTCCCCGGTCTTTCACGTTGTAAGCGGTGGCGTGCTCTCCCCAGAAGATGTCCTTCACCAAGTCACCCGGCTTGGCTTCCATTTTGACCGTGCCGGGCGGGAAGTGGAAGCTCGCATCGCAGTCTGAGCCGGGCGAGCCGGCTTCGAGGAGCTGCCGGAGGAGACATCTCGAAATCGGTGATTCGTGCGATGTGA
>JASHRB010000462.1 GCA_030037575.1 Candidatus Sulfotelmatobacter sp.
GGGGCAGCCCGCGGCGGCAAATCAGTTCTTTGTCCAGCACCTACGTGACCTGCTGAAATCGGGGTTTCGAGTCCAATTTCCCGGGAAAACGGCTTTCGATATTTTCCAGACTTTCGGCCTGCCGCTCGATTTCATGGCGGATGCCGCTCGCGATATCGGGATCGAATTCGATCTTCAGGGGTTTGAGGCGGCTCTCGCAGAGGAACAGACTCGCGCTCGCGCTTCCTGGAAAGGCACGGCGAAGCAGACGGCGAACCCGGTTTACCAGCAGCTTGCGAAATCAGTCTTCGAGGGCTACTGGCAGACCCGCTCGGACGGATGCGAAGTGAGTGCCATCATCCGCCAGGGTCGGGGCGCACCCGAACTCAAAGCGGGCGAGTCCGGTGAAGTCATCCTCGATCGCACGCCATTCTACGCCGAGTCCGGCGGGCAGGTCGGCGACCGCGGATGGCTTTACTCCGACGACCACAACACCCTGGTCGCCGAAGTGACGGGCTGCTATGCGCCGATTCAGGGAGTGCGCGCCCACCAGGTGGTGGCAAAGTCGGCGATTCGCCTGGGCGGCAAACTCGACGCGGTCGTCAACCCTGACATTCGCCAATCGACCATGCGCAACCACACGGCTACGCATTTGCTGCACGCCGGGTTACGCGAGGTTTTGGGCCGGCACGTAAAGCAGGCGGGATCGCTGGTGGCGCCCGATCATCTGCGCTTCGATTTTTCGCATTTCACCGCGGTGGAAGACGAACCGCTGCAGGACATTGAAGACATCATCAACAAGCAGGTGCTGCGCAACACCACGGTCGAAGTTATCAACGATGTGCCCATCGATGTCGCCATCAACGAGTATCACGCCCTGGCCCTGTTCGGCGAAAAGTACGGCGACAAGGTGCGCGTGGTGAAGATCGGAGACTTCTCCACCGAGCTCTGCGGCGGCACCCACACCGCTCGGACCGGCGAAATCGGGTTGATCAAGATTTTGAAGGAAGGCGGCGTATCGTCGGGGGTGCGGAGGGTCGAGGCGGTGACCGGCGAAGGATCGCTGCAGCACTTTCGCCGTGACCACGAACTGGAGAATTTCGTGTCCACCATTGCTTCTCCCCGCCCTGCCCAAAAGAAGGGCCAGGCGGGGGCAGCCTCGGCCGGGGATGGATCACCGCAAGGCCGAGAAGCCCCGGAGTCGCCGGCCGAAGCTCTGCGGCTCGAGATCGAGAAGAAAGACTCCGAGATCAAGCGCCTGACGCGCGAACTCGACCAGGCGCGCATGAAGTCGGCGTCCTCGAGCACGGCCCATATCAGCGACAAGGTGAAAGACGTAAAAGGCGTAAAGGTGCTGGCGCATCGCGTCGATAATCTCGAACGCCCGCAAATGCGCGCTCTCGTCGATCAGCTGCGCGAAAAGATCGGCTCGGGCGTGGTCGTACTGGGCTCGGCGAGCAATGGCAAGGTCTCGCTGATTGTGGGCGTCACCCAAGATCTCACCGGCAGGGTGCAGGCCGGTAAAGTCATTGCTCCGGTCGCGCACAGGGTGGGCGGCAAAGGCGGAGGCCGTCCCGATCTGGCCGAAGCCGGCGGCGCGGATTCGACCGCGCTCGAGTCCGCGCTCAACGAGGCCTACGCAACCGTCGAAGCTTTACTCTCCTAAACCCCGCTTTTGCCGTAGCCATCACGAGCGATGCGAGTCAGCGTAGCCAACGCCTACCACCAACCGCCGGACCTGATTAAAGCGCTTGAACATGGTGAGTCGGTGGCCAGCGGCCGCCGCGCGGCGTTCCCGTGGTGGACATCGTGCGGGGAGAAGGCCGCTTGGCGCAAAGCGCCTTCTTGGAACTCTGAAGGGACAAATCAGGATCAACCATCCGGATTGGGGACGCCCATGACCGACAAAGAAGTAGACGATTTCTTCGCCGCACGCTAGGAGAAAATGCGCCTACTGCTGGACACTGCGGTTCTGATCGATGGGCTAAAGTTTCCCCAGCGGCGGGGCAAGGGCGCGCGGGCGGCGATTGAAGATCTCGGCCGTGAGCGTTGTGTGCTAAGACTTATGGAATTCTTAACTCCTCCACTTCAGGGTTACCGGACCACTCATCGGATGCTTCATCTCGCCGCCCGTCCGCTTGGCCTGCAAGTGCGCCGCCTTCAGCTGGAAATACCACTTCGCTGGACGGTCGGCGTCATCGATGAGCAGGAGATGCGGATTGTGCTTTAAGCCTTCGGCTTGCAACTCCATGGTGCGGCGATCCTGCTCCACGAATTTTGAAAAAACCAATTTCAGCAACCATGCGCCCAATGGAAACCGGCGAAACATGTTCCACGCGGCGACGACGTCGATGCGGCATTGATGGCGCGTGATCGGGGTTACCGTGGTCAGCGACGAGAACCAGTACTTGCCGGCGCGGATCACTTCCCGGCGCAGATTGGGCAGAACGAAATCGATGGTCGTAGTGATCGAATCAGCGTCGGCATAGAGCCGTAGCAGCTGGTAAGGCGCCGAATTCGAGCTCGGCGTGTGCGCGCTCATGCGAAAGCCGTTGGGAATGGGCTCAAAATTCTTCTTCTTTTCGTGGATGCTATGGCGCGAGCGCCACCACCACGCCTGATGCACAAAGGGCCCGTGGGCCGGATCCATAAGGCCTATGATGCCGTGATCGATGCTCACCGGCATGTCCGCGGTGAGATATGCGAGTTTGTACGTATCGGAGAACTTTTCGATTTGCGGCGCTGGCTCGGCGGGGTCCCCACGTTTACTGTATCCTGCGCTTTCGGGCGCGGGATCCGGAATGTAAACCCAGGCAAAACCGTCCTGCTCTGCGCAAGCATAACTGCCGGCGTAGATGCGATCGACCTGCAGATTCTGATCGCCGGTGAGTGAGGGGATAAGCTGGCACTGACCGTTATGCGCGTCGAACTGCCAGCCGTGGTAAGCGCATTCGAGGTTCTCTCCGTTAAAACTTGCACAATGCAGCGGCATGCCGCGGTGGGGACAGGCGTCGCGCAGAGCGAAGGCGCGGCCGGACCGGTCGCGGCCAATGACCAGCGGAACCTCGAGCAGCATGGCTTGCCGGAGCTGACCGCGGCCAACCCGGTCGGCGGGTAGGGCGCGGTACCAGAAGCCCGTGAGCATGAGCGCATCTGTTGCCTGGCGTTGAGGAAGGTCGGATTGCGGCATGGGCAGAGTGGGCGTGGACTTCGATCGCCCCTTGAACTCAATATGCTAGCATCCGCAGAACGTTCCATCGCGGACGGGATTGTGCGGAGGAAAGTTCATGGAATGGGTCGCGCATTTTCGCAGGCTTACACCGGTGCAACGCAATACCTTTATCGCCTGCTTTCTGGGCTGGTCGCTGGATGCCTTTGACTTTTTCATTCTGACTTTCTGCCTCAGCGCGATGGCCGCGCAGTTTCAGGCCAAGGTTTCGGCGGTCGCAGAAGCAATCTTCCTGACCCTGGCCATGCGTCCCGTCGGCGCGTTTCTTTTCGGCGTGATGGCTGACAAGTATGGACGCCGCATCACGCTCACCATCGACATCATCGCCTATTCGCTGTTCGAGCTGGCTTCGGCTTTTGCTCCCTCCCTGAAAGCCCTGCTGATTATGCGTGCGTTGTTCGGGATCGCCATGGGCGGCGAGTGGGGTGTAGGCGCGGCCTTGGCCTTTGAAACCTTGCCCGCCGAAGGACGCGGATTTTTCTCGGGTTTGCTCCAGGAGGGTTATGCCGTCGGCTATCTGATCGCGGCGCTGGCTTATCGACTTGTGTTTCCGCTGTTTGGATGGCGAGGCATGTTCATCCTGGGTGCGTTGCCGGCGTTTTTGGTGATTTACATTCGCAGGAAAGTTGACGAATCACCGGCGTGGCTGCAGGGGCGCGTTTCCCGAAAAGCGGAAAGCCGGATGGGCAAGGACATCCAGGCTTACGCCGGCCCATTTGTTTTTCTCGTGATCTTGATGTTCGCGTTTAATTCCTTCAGCCACGGCAGCCAGGATTTATATCCAACCTTTCTGACCAAGGACCACAAGTTTTCTCCGCAGATCGTGGGCCTCATCGCCATCATCGCGAATATGGGCGCGCTGCTTGGCGGAATTGTGTTTGGAACCTGGTCGGAAAAAATCGGCCGCCGCAGGGCGATCGTTGTGGCCGCGTTGTTGTCGATTCCGGTCATTCCTCTATGGGC
>JASHRB010000463.1 GCA_030037575.1 Candidatus Sulfotelmatobacter sp.
CCCAACGCCAACATTGCGTGCAATCGAGACATTTCGTGGCACGAGTTTTTCTCCTCGAAAATCAGCGGCCGGCGGCTGGCTTAGCCATACCACGGATCGAAGCATGCTGAGTTACGCCAAAATCCTTCTTCGAAAACGGCGAGAATTGTACACCCAAAAATCCCTGGTCTCGCGCCCGGCGGCGATACCGATCCACCGGCTTCCATCCCGTGCCCCTAACAGAGAATCGATCCGCAGGAACGGTAATTTTTCGCCGACTGGCGCACCAAGCCGGATTTGGTTCCGATCCATGCGCACCCATCCGTTGTTTGAGTGATCTTGTATGGCGTTCCATTGAAAACGCCGTCCTGAGTAAGCCCCAGAGGGCGTACGGGGAGAGCCGGAGTTTGGATCGAGCGCTTGAGCCGAGCTCGCCGCGAAAAGCAGTAGGCACCCGAATACAACCCGCGGGTTAGGAAGCAATCGTGCGACTGGCGGTCCCCTTCTCGCGACGCCACTCCAAAGCCCAAGCCCGGAAACCGGGACGGAAAAGCGGCCAGAAGCAGGGAGTAGCCGTGGCCCGCGGACGATTGGAAGCCAGGTTCGATCGGAGCTTACAACGTGGCTAGCGCTCATTGCGGAATCGACGCTTGGCTAATCCTCTTCTGCGGGAGCGCGACGCCCTGTTCGCCTTCTTGAACTGTCCCCGGCCGCCGGTAGTGGCGCGCAAGGTATGGGTGGAAATCGCACTTCCCGGAGGAGCACAGACGCAAAGCATTCTGGTCAGCTTTCTGCAAACCTGCCGCCAGCAACTCCAGCCGGCATCCTCACCTTATCCAGAACCTCACTCTGTTCGGCTCAGCCCAAAGTACTGAGCTTGGCCGCTCCTACGCGCTAAACAATTACGAATATTCTAGTTGGCGATTCTAGACTGGGGTCGTCAGCAATCGAGTAGTTTAAAGCTTCCCGACGCGGTACAGGACAACCCCATGCGATAAAACAACAGCACTGATGGTGCTGCTTGTTTTCTTCCTCTCGTCGGTCCACAGGTCGTGTAAGGAATAGCCGCTTTCGTTTTCAGGGAGGCCTACGGTGGCGGCTGCAACCGAGATTTCCTCTTCCTTCCCACCGGTGTTGAACAAACCGATGATCGCGTCTCCGTTCGGTTCCCTCTTGGCGAACACCTGCTGGTGGCCGGTATTGAGCACCCTTTTTGCCGCGATCGAATCCTGGTCGACGGCCAGGACCGCGGAGTTTTCCAGGTATTTCTGCAGATCCGTTGGGTCGAGGTGAGTAAGATCGACGCCGAGGATGAGGGGTGCCGCTCCAAGCGCCCACAGGCTGATCTGAGTCTGGCGCTCGACCGGAGTCAGCCCGTCGTTGCCGCCATTTCCTACCTCGATCGAGTCATAGTCGTTGAAAGCGCCTGGACCAGCGTAAGGCTGCCACTCCGCCACGTAGTTGAAGCGTTTGGCAACGTCGGCCCAGCTCGTCAGCGGGTAGCTGCTACCGTCCTTTTCGCAGCGATAGCATTCGACGTCGGGCGTGAATTCCCATTGATTGGCATACTTCATCAATGTCGGGGCGATAGCGATTGTAAGGTTACCCTGCGTGACATCCAGGACCATGGGCCGCCCGCTTTGCCGTATCGCAGCCGACCATGCCTCAACGTCAGCGGCGTTGCTGTTTTTCATGCCATCAATTTTGATGTAATCGACACCCCACGCTGCCAGCATATCTACCCATGAATTCGTATACTCCCGCGCTCCAGACTTGTTGTAGTCAATGCGGACCATGCCCTTGCAGTTGTAGTTGTCCTCCTTCACAGACGGTTCCGCAATCTGGGCAGCCGTATACGATGTGCCCTTAATGGGCGTGTTCCGGCTGACTGCCTGTCTGGAAATACCCGGCGTAACGTAAATTCCGAATTTCATCCCGAGACTGTGGATGTAGTCAGCAACTACTTTGATGCCATCCGTATCTCCCTGGGCCGGGAATCTCGATGAGTCTGTCAGCCAGCGGCCATAAGGGTCGACGTTCGGACCTTGCGGTCCCGGACACTGATACCAAAAGTCGTCGAGGTTTACGTATTCGTATCCGATTTTCTGCAATCCGAAATTATGCAGGGCGAGCGCCTGAGCCTTCATTTGGGCTGCCGTAGGATGCTTGCGGAGGAAGCTCCAGCTGCTCCAGCCGAGAACGGGCGTGCGCTCGAGACCATTATCCTCTGCGCCGGCGTTGTGCAGGATCCCACCCGCCAACAACGCGATCAGTAGTGCTGCCTTTAAGCGGTGTGTCCATTTCCTCGAACAAATCATCTTTTTCCTCTATCACGAGCGGATGACAAAAACAATTACGCATGTGCAAGCGGTACGTATACCTGGATTCGTGATTGCTCCTGCGGCTGCGTCAATTGACGAAAACCTCGATATCGCTGGTCGACCGCTGGAGGTTGGGCAGATGAAGCCGACAACAACAGGAGACACCGACAAAAGAAACGGCAATAACTGCGTTGACAAATCACCATGGTTTGTCAAGTATAATATATGTTTTTTTTCGACCCACCGGCCCCGGGGACGCAGCCACAACCGCCACAACCGTTCCTTCGTTGACTTGCCCAAGCTCCAATCCTAACATTACCAGCCCAATGATCGGCCAGACCATCTCGCGTTACCGCATCATTGAAAAACTCGGTGGCAGCGGCGTGGACATGGTTTACAAAGTCGAGGACACCGAACTCGGCGGCTTCGTCGCTCTGAAGTTCAGCCGGATGACGGGCAACCGGAGCAGTGCTTTTTCATGGGGAAGTTCGGGATTAATGTTCAAAGCTATCTTCGATTCCGATTCGCCGCCCACAGTCAGCTTCAATCGTGCTCTGCCTGTGGATTTGCAACGGATCGTCGCCAAGGCGCTGGGGAAAGATCGCAGCCTGCGTTACCAGAATGCAGCCGACATCTGCGCCGACCTACAGCGGCTGAAGGGCGATACGAAATCCGAAACCAAGCCGAGAATCGCGACTGCCCGACCACGAAGAAGGTCCCGACTTGCCATTTGGGCGGGGCGCCCCGCTGCTGACGGCTGTCCTTGCCGTTATTGCGATGGTGATCTGGCGGAGCTCGGCCAGCGTTTCTCCTCCAGACCCTTCCCAGTGGGTCCGCGGCTCACAAATCTTAGCGGAGCCTAATCTCGGCCGCAGCTTGCGACAAAACAGAGGTACAATGGCTGCCGTTCTCGCTGTCAAAAAGGAGATTCAGGATGAAACATGTTGGGGCAATTGCAGTTTACCTAGCCGTCGTCTTCTACCTCTCTCTCAGCCTGACTATCTTTGCTAGCGAGCAAGCCGCGGCTCAGCAGGCCACGGCACTCATCACCGGTTGGGTCAAGGATACAAGTGGTGCTGTGGTGCCCGGGGCGAAGGTGACGGTGACGAATTCCGGTACCAACCTTTCCCGCAGCACTACCACCAACAAGGACGGAGACTATCTGTTCACACTGCTTCCGATCGGCACTTATCAGCTCACGGTGGAGCAGCACGGTTTCGAGCAGTACGCGCAAACCGGGATCACTCTCGAGATCAACCAGAACGCGCGCCTCGATGTCGTGCTGAAGGTGGGCAGCACGAGCCAGGTCATCGAAGTGCAAGGCAACGTGACCCAGGTGGATACGGTCAGTGCGACCTTGGGAAAGGTGGAGGACAGCTCCCGGATCGAAAATCTGCCACTTGCAGCGCGAGATACCATGCAGTTGGGTATGCTGCAGGCTGGCGTGTTCGCTCCCGACCAGGACGACGGCTCCGGTAATCCGTTCTCCGTGAGCGGACAGCGCTCAGAATCGATGACCTTCCTGGTTGACGGCGCCGACAACACCGACTTCCTCGGCAACAATATGGTCGTCGACCCCAATCCGGATGCGGTGGACGAATTCAAGATCATCACCAACAATTACGAAGCCGAGTATGGACGGACCTCCGGTGGGGTTGTCAATCAGGTGGTAAAGTCCGGAACGAACAAGGTTCACGGCGATGTTTTCGACTATTTTCGCAATACGGCGCTCGATGCCAGCGATTACTTTCTCCAGCAAGTGCCGGTCTTCAGGTACAACATGTTTGGAGGCACAATCGGCTTCCCGATTAAGAAGGACAAAATGTTTCTTTTTGCCTCCTATCAGGGAGCGCGGCGGGCAGAAGGGCAAAATCCCGGAGTTTTGACAGTGTTGAGTCCGGCGGAGCGAAACGGGGACTTCAGTGCGTTGCTACCCACGCTGCAACTGATCAATCCTGCGACAGGCGCCAATTTCCCCAACAACCAGGTGCCCGTCGACCCGGTGATCAAAAACTACATCAACGACTTTCTTCCACTTCCCAATGCGGCGAACAATGGCTTTGTGGAAGATCCGGTGGCGAGCTTGCAGGAAGACCAGTTTGTTTTTCGCTACGATTACAACCTTTCGAGCAAGGACACTTTGTCCGCTTTTTACATTCTCGATGACCAGCCGCAGACCTTCCCCTTCGAAATCCTGAACGGAGCCTCCAGCGGCGGCGATGTTCCCGTCGGGTCGGGATTCACCAACAGCAACCGTTTCCAGACGATATCCCCAAGTTGGACGCGGACCATTTCTCCCACCATGCTGAATGAGCTACGATTCGCGGTCAATCGCGTAGCCACCCTGCAATCCGTTCCTATCGACAAGACTCCGCCTTCGGCGCTTGGCTTCAAGACCGTCACTCCCGATGACCCCAAGGGTGCAGCGCCTCCCATCCTTTACGTTGCCGGCGCTTTCAACCTTGGGCCCAGTCCGCAGGGGCCGACCACGCTTCACGACATGGTGTATCAGTACCAAGACACTTTTTCCTGGACCCGGGGCCAGCATGCTCTGAAGTTTGGCGCCGATGTGCGCTTTGTGCAGGACAACTTCAATTACGACTTCTACAACAACGGATCGTTCGACTTCGGAGATTATGCGGTCAACACGGGCTACCCGCTTGCCGATTTCGTGGGCGGCTTCTTCGACAACTACTATCAGTTTTCGAACGCCAAGTACGGCATCCGTGCCCGCCAATACTACCTTTTCGCGCAGGACGAGTGGAAGGTGGCCAAGAACCTCAGTCTCGCCTACGGGCTACGCTACGAAGACGACACACCCATCACCGACCCTCACAACGAAATTATGGGCTGGTTCCCGGGACGGCAGTCGAGCCTCTACCCCGCTTCGCCGCCTGATTTCCTCTACGCCGGGGATCCAGATACGCCCAATCGCGGATTGGAGTTTTCCAATCGGGATGACTTCTCTCCCCGCTTTGGCTTCTCTTGGAACATGCTCGGCAACGCGAAGCTGGTGATGCGCGGCGGGTTTGGCATCTTCTATGACATTGAAGACGGCGCGCTTAACCTCCAGTTCGGCGGACAACCACCCTTCGGATACGTGGCCAACAACTATCCGTGCCTTACGGTTGCCGGCCCTGCGGCCGAACCTGGGTGCCTGCAGCCGATCAACGGGTCATATATGGTGGATCCTTTTCAGACCGCCACCACAGGCTACTCTGACCCCTATCCCTTCATCGCCGGAGGCCATTTAGGACAATTCTTCACGCCCAAGATACCGTATGCCTTCGTGGTTACCCCGCATTTCCGTACGCCGTACGCGGAACAATTTAATTATGGATTTCAGTATCAAGCCACCAAGGACACCGTCCTTGAGGCGATCTATGTCGGAAGCTTAAGCAGGAGGGCCATCAGCAGCACCAATTACAACTACCCACTTCTGGCTGGTAGTAACGGGCTCATGGCGCAGTACCAGTACTATACGGCGCCCGCGCAGATCGCTTCGGGCGACGACTACTATGACATCAACCCGGATTGTTCTCGACCTTTGGCCGCCTGTAACGGCACTAGTCTCGGGCAGCCCTACGCCTTCTTGGGAATACCCACCGGAGCCACACAGATTCTGACGAACGTGAGCAATGGCAGTTCCTCGAGCAATGAACTGCAAATCACGGCAGACCGGAGAATGAGCCATGGTCTAGGCTTCCGCGTGGCCTATACTGTGTCGAAAACCATTGACGTCAGCTCCGGATTCCGAGCCCGATCCTCGACCTACACCGACCCGCTCGACCCCCGATTCGACCGTGGACTCGCGGATTTTGATACTCCGCAACGCTTGGTTCTCAGCCCCATCTGGCAAATACCCTTGGGGAAAGACGGAAACGGCTTCGAAAAGCACGTACTGGGCGGATGGACGGTATCGACCATTGCCGCCTTCCAGAAGGGCAACCCGTTTACCCTGTTTTCTAACAACTATGCCAGCGAAACCAACATTGGCTTGGATCGTCCCGATGTCGTTGGCCCCATCCAAATGCTCAATCCACGAAAGCAGGAGACATTCGCTCCCAGTGCGAACGGGGTGAATGGAAGTTGCCTGTCGGGGCCGACCACCGGGCATTTCATGTTTAATCCGATGAACGTCGTTTGTTCGGTCGGTCCGCCCAACGGCTTGGCGGTGCCAGCAGGAAGCAGCCTGATTGCCGGCGGCGTTCCCCTCTTCTCTTTCGGCGACATGGGCAGAAATGTTTTGCGTGGGCCTGGGATTAACAACTGGGACATCTCGTTGATGAAGAATTTCACCTTCACGGAAAGCAAGTATTTGCAATTCCAAACGAACTTCTTCAATGCCTTCAATCACGCCCAGTTCTTTAGTCCGACCTCGAGCGAAGGATCGGTAGGAGGCAGCTCCGAATTCGGCCAAGTCACGACTGATAGCACGCCCTCCAATTCTCCGTACTACCGAGGGCCGCGCATCGTTCAGTTTGCTCTAAAGCTCTATTTCTGAGTGCGTAACTATGTAGTCGATGGGGGAAGGTCCCTCGGAGTCGTTCTGCAGGGAAAGGCTCCAAACCACACCATAGGAGCTTGTATGAGTCGAGAGGCTCCCGTCCAGTTCTGGAAGGGCCTCTGGGTGCGATTCCCGGGGGCTACTTAACAGTGTGATCCTCGACCAGGAATTGAACCATGTTGCAATTGAGTGACGTAACGTTCACGCTTCCGCGGAACAGTTCGGAACCGGTACGCCTTCTTCGGCCTTTTTGAAGCAGATGGGTGTTATCAAGATTTGGACGAAGCCGCTGGCGCGGCGGACGCTTGCGCGTATTTGCGCCAGGTAGAGACACCGGCTGTGGTAACGGATCTCTTTGGAAAGCTCTTTGGGTCAATTTTTGGGAAGGGTGCCGAGGACGCCGCCGAGATCGCCACAAAAACAGGCAGCCGTCGATGTGGACAACCTCAGCCACAAAATTGTGCGCCAAATCACAACCCGAGGATGGACGAAACCGGAAACCTTGGATACCGTGAATATTCTGAATAGGATGAAGTCACCCGGCCCTGAGCCTTCCCAGATACACGGCAGTGAACCGCCAGAACGATGCGTACCACGCGGTGCTCTCCCCCTTCATCTCGTCCGGGCGGCGCGGGGGATGTACCATCCCTTTATCACCTCCTGCAGAAAGCCGTTTGTCAGGAGGCGTTGCGTGAGCGGTGCGGCGCGCCCTGCTGTCCGCGAGGTTCTCGATCGTTGCCTCGGCGTCAAGGGCGACGACCTCGCGCTCACTCAAGGCTTAGCTCCAGCGTGGTGACGGAAGCGGGTTGGATTTGAATCGTGATCGCTCTCCCAGTCGATCGCATGTCTTTGACCTGTGGGGTCACTTCGTTTCTCTGATCGAAAGTATTGTGGGCTTGAAGGTCGGAATTGGTGAGCGCGGTTATTTTCCCCGACTTGATGGAGGCGCTTCGTACTGTGACTTCCGTCTCCCGGATTTCTTTCACGCTGGGGTTTACCAGCGTAAGCGTCAAATCCTTGCCGCGTACCGATGCGGAACCCTTCAATCCCCAAAACCGGGTCGCCTGGCCATCGCGCGGATAGTGGATATTTGGGGCCGAGATGATGGTGCGCACCGCCTGAGCTCCCTGGTGCGTGCTGTACATTCCGAAAACGTGGCCCACCGGGGTTACGCAGAATTTATCTTCGTGAGCAAGGTAAAGGCTGTTCAGACAATTAATCAACTGCGCCGGACTGGCAAGGATGACTTTTTCCGGATGCCGGTTGAAGATATCAAGGGTCATGGCGCTGAACACAGCATCCCTGAGCGTCGGAGTTTGCTCAAGGAAGTCTCCCGCCGTAAGTTCACTGCCGGGGCGATACCACGGACCCCATTCGTCGACCACCAGCTTTACCTGGTGCGCGGCGTCGAACTCGCCCATGGCTTGCCAGTGGCCCTCGATGAGAGATTCCAAGCGGTAACCTTCGTGCAATGCTTCGTACCAATCCTGGACGTCGAATTTGAGCGCATCGCCCTTGCCCTGATCCCAGTCCTGGGTGCGGCCTCGGCTCAAGTTCCAGGAATAATAGTGGAGAG
>JASHRB010000464.1 GCA_030037575.1 Candidatus Sulfotelmatobacter sp.
GAACGCACCACCGCCGCAGCGGTTTCATCGCACGAGCTCTCGATGCCGAGGATGCGCACGTCTGGCATAATCAGAACCATTGGCAAGCCGACATTTTCTAGAGTAACGCAACCAGGTGTCCGGGTTGAAATCCGTCGCATATGCTCAAGGATTTCGCCATCTCGACCATCCGCACTCTGCGCCGGCACGGATTTCAAGCCTACCTCGCCGGGGGATGCGTGCGCGATCTCCTGCTGAAGCGCGAGCCCGCCGACTACGACGTTGCCACCAGCGCCACGCCTCGGCAGGTGATGGAAATCTTCCCCGAGAGCTACGCCGTAGGAGCACAGTTTGGCGTGGTGCTGGTTCCGGGGAACCCCACCGCGCCCGCCGTAGCCTCCCCGGTCCATGCCTCTGCGGCAGCGAGCACGCAGGGGGGCGCCATCGAAGTGGCCACTTTTCGCAGCGATCTCGGCTATTCCGACGGCCGCCATCCCGACGCCGTCCGCTTCGCCCTCGAGGCGCGGGAAGATGTCCTGCGCCGCGACTTCACCATCAATGGCATGATGCTTGATCCGCTCACCGGTGAAGTGCTCGATTTCGTTGGCGGAGAAAAAGATCTCGCGGCCCAAATCATCCGCGCCATCGGCGACCCCGAACAACGTTTCGCCGAAGACAAATTGCGCATGCTGCGGGCGGTGCGCTTCGCCGCGCGGTTTGAGTATCAAATTGAAAAAGAAACCAAATCGGCCATCGCCCGCCACGCCGAAGCAATTCAAATGGTTTCGCGCGAACGGGTTTGCGGCGAGCTAACCAGAATGCTCACCGAAGGCCACGCTCGCCGAGCTTTTCTTCTGCTCGATGAAACCCGACTGCTCAGCGAAGTATTGCCTGAAATCTCGGCCATGAAGGGAGTTGCCCAGCCCTCCGAATTTCATCCCGAAGGTGACGTATTCACGCACACGCTGTTGGCCCTGGATTATCTCCCGCAGCCGTGCCCGCCGACGCTGGCCTGGGGTGTCTTGCTTCATGACGTGGGTAAGCCGGCCACGTTCCGGGTTGCCCCCGACCGCATTCGGTTCGACAAGCACGTCGACGTGGGGGTGAAAATCGGGGAAGAGATCTGCAAACGGTTGCGCTTTTCCCACGGCGACACCGTCCAGGTTCTGGCGTTGATCGACAATCATATGCGCTTCGGGCAGGTCTCGCGCATGAAGGAATCGACCTTCAAACGATTTCTGCGCCTGGCCGGTTTCGCGGAACACCTGGCTCTGCACCGCGCCGACTGCCTGGCGAGCCATGCCAATCTGAGTACGTACCATTTCATCCGCGAAAAACTGGCGGAAACTCCGCCCCCGGTGATTCATCCGCCCTCTCTGGTCAACGGTCACGACCTGATCGCCGCCGGATACGCACCGGGCCCGAAGTTTCGCCAGATTCTGGAAGCCGTGGAAGATGCGCAACTGGAAGGGAAAGTGGCCTCCCACGATGCGGCGATGGAATACGTGGCGCGCGAGTTCCCGCGGTAAAGTGGTCCCCCGCGAGAAGAATTTCCGGTCTCCCAACCCGGTCTCCAAGCGATGTTAAAATCAGAATCTGGCGGGGGAATTGTCGCAGGGAGATTCGGCCTTGGAGCAAGCGGGACGGGACTTGGAAAAAATCCTTATGGGCGCCCTGCATCGCGCGCAGCGGGATGAGGCTCCGCTAACGCTGTGGCCGCTGGCATGCGGCTCGGTGGTCGCCGAGCGCACCCGCGCCCTAAAGTTTTCTGACGGGGTGTTGAGCGTAGAAGTGCCCGACGCCGGCTGGAAGCGTGAGATGTGCGAACTGGCTCCGCGTTATCTAGCGGCCCTGAATCGCTACGCGGAGCAGAAAGTACGAAGGATCGAGTTCGTGATTCGTCCAGCCTAGCTCCGCTTAAGAATTTCCGGCATTGGGTCAATTTGAACAGTCATGCCGATCCCTTTGTTGGCGTCATTCCGGAATCCCGCGTTTTCAGTGGCAGGACGAGGAATCTCCGGGGCGCGCAGAAGCCCTTGCCCACCGACCGGCCTATGGCGGGATTTGCCGCGGCAGGTACACCCCCCAGTCGCGCGGAAGGATTGCTCAAGAAATGAAAATCACTGAAAAGGACGTCGCGTACGTCGCCGATCTGGCCAACCTCGAGCTTACCGCCGCGGAGCGGGCCGGGATGTTGCGCGACCTGAACTCCATCCTCGGCTATATCGAAAGGCTGAACCAGCTCGACACATCCAAGGTGCAGCCGATGGCGCAGGTTTCCGGGGGCCTTGGCGTCGACCAATCAAAACCAGGAAGCGAAGGCTTTGCCTGCGCGAGCCGGGAAGATGTGGTCGAGGGATTGCGTAAATCTCTGCCGCAGGATGTTGCTCTGCAGAATGCACCGGACGCGGATGGCACATTTTTTCGCGTTCCGAAAGTGATTGAACGGTGATCGTGGACAGTCGCCGAGCGCAGATCGCCTGTGTCGGCGCCCAACCGGCAGCCCCATGAGCTCAGCGCTTACAAACCTGACCATCGGTGACTGTCGTTCTCTCATCGAGAAACGTGAGGTCACCGCGCTTTCTCTTGCCGAGGAATACTATGCGCATATCGAAAACCAGGATGCGCGCATCGGCGCATTTCTCACGCTGTCGAAAGAGCGCGCACTGCAACAGGCGGATCGCACCGACCGCATGGCCGTTGAAGGCCAACTGCTGCCCCCGTTGGCCGGGGTGCCGGTCGCCATCAAAGATGTCATGTCCACCCGCGGAGTGCGCACCACCGCCGGCTCCAAGAGCCTTGCGACCTATATCCCTGCGTATGATTGCACCGCGGTCGCGCGCCTGGAAGCCGCCGGTGCCGTGATTCTCGGCAAAACCAATTGCGACGAATTCGCCATGGGTTCCTCCAACGAAAATTCCGCCTTTGGTCCCGTGCGCAATCCCCGCGATCGCTCTCGCGTTCCCGGAGGCTCTTCCGGCGGTTCGGCTGCCGCCGTCGCCGCCGATATGGCGGTGGCCGCCCTCGGTTCCGACACCGGCGGATCGATTCGCCAGCCCGCATCTTTCTGCGGCGTGATCGGCCTCATGCCCACCTACGGCCGCGTTTCGCGCTACGGCCTGATCGCGTTCGCCTCGTCCCTCGATCACATCGGCCCGCTCACCAAAACCGTGAAGGATGCGGCCACCATTCTTAAAACCATCGCCGGCCGCGATCCCCTGGATTCAACCTCCGCCGATGTCCGGGTTCCCGATTATGTCGCCGAACTCGAACAGCCGCTCGGCGCTCTTAAGCTCGGAGTGGCCCAAGAATATTTCGGAGAAGGACTCGACGATGAAGTTCGCCACGCCGTCGAATCCGCCATCGATAGGCTGAAGAGTCTCGGCTGCGAAATCGTTCCCCTTTCCTTGCCGCATACCGCCTACGCGATTCCCACCTATTACATCATCGCCACCGCCGAGGCCGCTTCGAATCTGGCGCGTTACGATGGCGCGCGCTACAGTTTTCGCGCCGCCGGAGTCAAGTCTTTGTCGGAGATGTACCGCCGCAGCCGCGATCAGGGATTTGGAGCCGAAGTCAAGCGCCGCATCATGCTCGGCACCTACGCGCTGAGCGCCGGATACTACGAGGCCTATTATTTAAAAGCGCAGAAAGTGCGAACTCTGCTGGCGCGCGATTTTCAAGAAGCTTTCCGAAAAGTGGACGCGATCGTTACCCCCACCAGCCCCACCGCCGCTTTTCGCCTGGGCGAGAAATCGGACGATCCTCTGGCGATGTATCTCGCCGACATTTATACGGTCACGGCGGATTTGGCGGGCATTCCCGGAATTTCAGTTCCCTGCGGAGAGACCCAGCAAAAATTGCCCATCGGATTTCAGATCCTGGGCAAGCATTTTGATGAGAGCACGGTTCTGCGGATTGCTCATGCCTATGAGCAGGCCTCTCAAACCGCTTCGTAATATCGCTCGCCCGCGCACGCGCGGCACAACACGCGGCCATCGCGCTGCACTTCCCGGCGAAAGTTGATCCCTTCGCCGCAAGCTTCACAAACCACCCGTTCGCCTTTGTATCCAGAAAACTCCTCCGGCGGAAGTTCGACCTTTACCCACTGCATTGCGAACAGATCGTCATCGGAGATTTCGCGGTAAGCCAGCATCTGCTGCTGATTTTTGTCTTCAATTTCCGGGTGCATGACCCGCGCCAAAGCCTTCGACGATTCTTTGGCCGAGATGCGAATGGCCTTGCCCGAGTTCAGGTCGACAAAGGTTGCCGCCACCTTCCCCCAATCACGAAATTTCAGTGCGCGCTTGCCCAGTCGGCAGCCGGTGACAACCGCCACTGCGTCGGTGGCGCAGCGATCAATTTCTACGAAGGTGACGAGGCGCTTACGGTCCTTGCCGCGCGGATCTTCGATGTCCAGCTTGGCCAGCCCCAGCATGGCCAGCCGCACGCCCAGCACTTGTCCGGCGCAAAGGTGCCCGTGCACCTGCTCGGCGTCGCGAAGGTATTCGTCAAGCGACTTCATAAACCGGTAGTGGCTCGGTCTTCGATCGTCAATCCGACCTCCGGTCCGCGGTCATTCCGAAGTCCCGTGTTTTCACCCGCGGCACGAGCACACATTTTCCCGGGCCAAATTGGACCGCCGCCTATCCCACCGTCGCCGGAAGCGGTTCTTCCACGCTGGCTTCCCGCAGGAACTTAGCTGCTTCTTCGGGCGGAGTCGGATTGATGTAGAAACCGGTACCCCACTCGAATCCTGCCGTCTTGGTCAGTTTCGGCATGAATTCAATGTGCCAGTGATAGTGGTCGTTGGTCGGGTCCTGCGCCGGCGATGTGTGAATCACCAAGTTGTACGGAGGATTGTCGAGCACGCGGTCGGCTTTGATCAGGAGCGCCTTCAGCGCTTTGGCCAGATTCTCGAACATGTGCGACGACGAGTTCTCAAAGGCCGACTCGTGTGATTTGGGGAGAATCCAGGTCTCGAACGGGAAACGCGGAGCGTAGGGAGCGATGGTGAGAAAGTTTTCGTTCTCAGCCACCACGCGAGTTCCGCTCTCCCCCTCCTGGCGAATGATGTCGCAGAAGACGCAGCGCTCTTTATAGAGGAAGTACTGCTTCGCGCCTTCGAGCTCCTGCGTCACGTTGATGGGCAGAATGGGCAGCGCGATCAACTGCGAATGTGCGTGTTCGAGAGAGGCGCCCGCCGCCTCGCCGTGATTCTTGAAGAGCAAAATATATTTGAAGCGACGATCTTTTTTTAGATCGAGGATGCGGTCGCGGAACGTCCACAAGACGTCTTCAATGCGTTTGGGCGGCAACGTGGCGAGGCTGGCGTTATGATCGGGAGTCTCGATGATCACTTCGTGAGCACCGATTCCGTTCATGCGGTCGAACATGCCCTCCGCCTGGCGATTCAAATTGCCTTCGATTCCGAGCGCCGGGAATTTGTTGGGCACGACGCGGACGGTCCATCCCGGAGTGTCGCGCTGGGAAGCCGGCCCGCCATTGGAACCCGGGCGATAGGCCTGGATTTCAGGCGGTGTCTTGCTTTCGTTTCCGTAGCAGAAAGGGCAAAATCCGCCCTTCAGTTTCACGTTTTCTCGCGCAAAATCGGTAGGTCGCTTGGCGCGATCGGTAGAAATAATGACCCAGCGACCAACAATCGGATCTTTTCTGAGTTCAGGCACTGAAACCAACCTCAATGATTAGTATGGACGAATCTGTGATTTTACGCCTTGGGGGGCGTCGCGAAATACTTCGATCTGCGATCGGCTGGACTGCGACTGGCCATAGTATACGCTTACCACGACCAATCGCCACTGGCACGCAAGTGCTAGGAAACGAAGGTACTCGGGCGCAACTTCGGCAACTTGCCTGCGTTTGTGCTCCTCGACCGCGGGGGCTAACGCTCAATTCTCGTGTTGTCTGGGCCGACGCGGGGCCGTAAAGCCCCGCTCCTTCGCGCGGCAGCCCGCTTGCCGCACGTACGATTTTCTGCCTTTTGTCCCGGAAGGTTGTATACTTG
>JASHRB010000465.1 GCA_030037575.1 Candidatus Sulfotelmatobacter sp.
CAAGATACTTCTTGAAATCGACAGCCAGAGCAAGCAGCGTCTGCCTTTGGCTGGGCACCAGACCTGCATTGGGATCTCGCACCGGCGGCATGGCTGTTGGGAAGTAAATGCTGTGCAGTGAAAGGCGAGCTTCAAGCACCTTGACCTCCGGGTTCGGAGCAGGAGCTTCGATGGTCACTTCGCTTGAGGCTTGCGCAGTCAATCCGCGCGAGTCGGTACAGGTCGCGTTTACCGTGATTGCACCGGGCGATGCTCCCGCAGTGCTCAACGTGGCCGAATCACCCGTGCCGTAAACCTTGCCGTCGGTCGCTGTCCAGGAAGCGACGCTCACAGGCACGTTGTCCGGGCTGGTACAACGCGCCAGCAGGTTCACGGTTCCACCGGCTTCGAGGTTCGATGGACTCGCGGAAATCGACAAGGTTGGCGGGTTCTTCGGCGGCAGCGGCTTGACCGTGAAGCTGGCCGAGCAACTCGCTTCGTTGTTGTTCTTCTCCTTGGGGTCAGTCACGCGTGCGGTGACCACATAATTGCCGGGCGCCAGGTTATTTGTCTCGATCTGCGCCGTCGTGTCTTTGCCGGTGAGCTGACCGCCGGTCGAACTCCAGGCATAAGAGACGGTGTGCTTGGCTTTGAAGTTGCTGGCCGATGCGGTGGCGGTGATTGGCTCACCCACCATCACTTCGGTCGGCTGTACCGAGCAGCTGGCGGTCGGAGCCACCGGCGCGGCTCCCCCCCAACTGAAAACAAGACCGGTCCGCAGCAGGGCGCCATCGAAAGACGAGTGACGCAGGCTGCTGAACTGATCGGCCACATAGTCGGCGTAATTGTGGCGGCCCCAGTCGAAGTCAGCTTCGAACAGACGGAACGCCAGATTACGTCTGAGCGGCAAATCCATTCCGCCGCCGATGAGCGCGCCGAGCCCGTTGCTGGCATTTAGAGTGTTTACATTCAGGCGATTCAGCCCGATGAGAGTGTGGATGAAGTAGTTTGCATTATCGGTACGAAACATGAGCCGCGGACCGACCGATGCGTTGGTTTCATAGTTGCTGCTGCCCCAGTTAGCACCGGCGTCAAATTCCAATCCGAGGTGGGGATCGAAGTTGTAGGTGATCGATCCGCCGAAGCCCGCAGCCATGTCGGGAACGCGATAGGCTGTTGGAGCATTGAAATTGGTGAAGGGAGTAGGAGTCCAGCCGCCGGGATGCAGCCATTGATACCCCACAAACAAGTCCCACGTCGGATTTGAGTCGCTTTGCGCCTGCGACGAACTCGAAATAAACACTACCGCTAGAACCATCAGCAGGGCTGCCACAGGGCGGCCCGCCTTAAAGCCAGCAGAAAACGACATTCTATCCTCCTAAATGATTCACGACGGCTGGTTTGAATATGGGCGTGCCGCTTCGTGTGAAAGATGCCGCTAGAACAAAACGTCTGCCCAGGAAAACTGATAATTTTAACCGAGCGCCATGCAGAATAAAAAGAAGGATTTCGCTCGCTGCGCTTATTACAACCTGGAGCAAGCATTGATTTTGTCTCCACTGCTACAGAGTGAATCGCTTGGGAAAGCTTGGGAATTTCCCTGGCAGAGGCCGCCGGCATAGAGGCGAAACCCGATAGAGTGCAGGGTGATAGGGAGCGGCGAGCCAAAGGCGGTCATTCGGCGGCTACGCTCACTCAGGGCAGGCTAAATGCTTTGGCGCGGCTGGCCCAGATCCTTGGCTGCGCAATGAACGCTGGCGACCGGGAGGACCCATCAAACGGCGCCACGACGGCGAAGCCTTGCTACCCGCCAAGCTGCCCGAGTATGGTTGTAGATTCCGGGGTGCAGGCCGGAATTCGGGCGAATTCACTGTCAAGGGCCGGAAGCAAGGATGAGTCACGAAAAAGTGTTGATCGTTGAAGATGAGGAGAACGAACGCACCGGTCTGGCCGAGTTGGTGTCCTCATGGGGATATCGCGCCGAGACCGCCCGCGATGGAGTGGACGGTTTGGAGAAGGTTGCCCAGTGGAACCCATCGATTGTCGTCACTGATCTGAAGATGCCGCGGATGGGAGGTATGGAGTTGCTGCAAAGGTTGGCGAAGCAGTCGGAAGCCATGGCAGTCATCATGGTGACGGCGCAGGGTTCGATCAATAGCGCGGTGGAGGCCATGCGCATCGGGGCCTATGACTACATCCCGAAACCGATCGACACGAACCGTCTCCGCACCATGCTGCAAAACGCCGCCACGCTGGTTGGAACGCGCGTGGAGCTGGAAACAGCGCGCCGTGAGCTGCGCGATTCCGGGTCGCTGGGGCAGTTGCGCGGCGGATCGAAAAAGATGCAGGAGATTTTTCGGCTGATCGAGCTGGTCGCTCCCAGTACAGCATCAGTTTTGATTACCGGGGCAAGCGGCACGGGCAAGGAACTGGTGGCGCAAACAATTCATCAACTGAGCCCACGCCGCGACCGGCCGTTTGTGGCGATCAACTGCGCCGCCATTCCCGAGACCTTGATCGAGAGCGAAATTTTTGGCCACGAAAAGGGCGCGTTCACCGGCGCTCTGGAGCGTCGCACCGGCTGCTTCGAACTGGCCGAAGGAGGAACCATCCTGCTCGATGAAATCGGCGAGATGCCGGTAGGAACGCAGGCAAAATTGCTGCGCGTGCTTGAGGACCGCAAACTGCGGCGTTTGGGCAGCAAGGTCGAAACTCCGGTCGATGTGCGGGTGCTCGCCGCCACCAACAAGGTGCCCGAGGAAGCGGTCGCGAGCGGCGAATTGCGCAGCGATCTCTATTACCGGTTGAACGTCTTCAACATTCACATGCCTCTGTTGCGCGAACACAAAGAAGACATCCCCGATCTGGTCGACATTCTTTTGTCGGAAATGAGCGAGAAGCATTCGAGGAAAGTCGGGGCAGTGAGCGAGGCCGTCATGAACCTGTTTAACAACTATCCGTGGCCGGGAAACGTTCGCGAACTGCGCAACACGATCGAACGCGCCGTCATCGTCTGCGAGGGAGGGGCTATCGAGACCAAACATCTGCCCCCTGGATTTGGCCATGCCCCGATGCGCGCTGGTGCAAATGATCCCGACGCCGTGCGGCTGGGCGTGGGAACTACGGTCGGCGAAGCGGAAAAAATGCTCATTCTCAAGACCCTGGAATCGACCAACAATAATAAAACCCGAGCCGCCGAAATACTCGGCATCAGCCTGAAAACCTTGCATAATAAGCTAAAGGAATATGGCAGCGGCACTCCCGAGGCAGAGGCGCAGAAAGAAGAAAGTTAGCGATTCTATTCCCGGTCGCCAGTCCGTCCGGCAAGGCAATTAGGTAATTATTTTTCTCCAGCAGGACTCGCCGGCAACTAAGCACCGGGAACTGGCAACTGCACTGCATGCTACGCAAAACCATAATCGTCCTGACGATCACCTTCATGGTGACGGTGATGGTGACTGCGTTTTCGTATCTCTACATCTCGCAGATTCTCCGCCAGCGCATCAATAGCACCTATGAAAGCGCCAGCCGGCTCACGCAGCAGCTTGCTTATTTCGCGGAAAACGATCTGCCGGATTTGAGCAGCACGCGGGTCGATATTGACGATCCCGCGGCGGTGCGGCGCGCGCTTGCCGAATATTTGCCGATGGATACGAACCTGCTGAACAATCTCGAATCCGAGGTTGCGCTTTGGCCCTATGTTTACGACGCTTCGGTTACGGATGCCACTGGCCGGGCGCTTTTAGACACCAATCCCCAGCTCGTAGGCAAGATTCTTGCCCCCAGACCTGAATTTCACGCGGTCACATCCGCTCGTTTTCGTGAACAGCTCCGGCTCTTGTATAGCCCGTCGACGGTTTATGACGTCAGCTTTCCCCTGCAGCTGAATGGGTCGCCGTTTGGCATGATTCATATTGGAGTTTCCACGATTTTTCTGCAAAGCGAAATCACGCCGCGCCTGCTGCACGCCATTTATTTTTCGATTGCCTCAATCTTTGTTTCGCTGCTGCTGGCGGCCGGCATCTCGAACCTGGCTCTCGGGCCGCTCCGGCAAATCAGCCGCAATCTGGACAGCGTAAGTTCGGGTGCAACCGAGGCGCTCTCCGGCAAGGAATCGAAGCACGATGAGTTTGGGCTGGTGTCGCTGAAAATCGCCAACCTCGGCCGGCAGATGCGCGACAGCCGCGAGATTTTCTCAGCGCTTAAGGATAATGTCGACCAACTCATGTCGACCTTGCAGGATGGTTTGATGCTGTTCACCCGCGACACTCGCGTGGTGCTGGTGAGCGCCCCGGTCGAAAGATTTCTGGGCAAGCCGCGGGGAGAATTGCTGGGGAAAACGGCGCAGGAGATTTTTTCCAGCCACTCGCATCTGGGAGCGCTGGTGTTGGAGGCGTTTGAGCGCAAACGTCCGTTATTGCAAAAGGAGATGGCTGCGGCCGGGGGCGGCAATATTCAGGTGTCGCTGGATTTTATTCAGGAAAAAAGCACGCAGATTGGCGCCTTGCTCATCATGCGTGATACGGAATCGGTGCGGCGCATTGGCGACGAAATCGAAACTTCGCGACGACTCTCGGCCAGTGGTCGGGTAACAGGCGGGGTGGCGCACGAGGTAAAAAACCCGATCAATGCCATCGTGCTTCACCTGCAGCTTTTGCAGAACAAGCTGGCGCAATTGGACCCTGACACGCGGCGCCACATGGACATTATCGGCAGCGAGATTCACCGGCTCGACCGCGTGGTGCAGACACTGGTCGACTTCATGCGGCAACGCGAGCTGCACCTGGTGGAATCGGACTTCCGGCGGCTGCTCGACGACGTTGCGCTGCTGGCCACTCCGGACGCGGAGCAGCGCGGCGTCACCATCGAACGCACGCGTTGGCACGAACCCCTGCCGGTGAAAGTCGATGTCGACTTCATGAAGCAGGCTCTACTCAACGTTGTGCTGAACGGAATTCAAGCCATGCCGCAGGGCGGCCGGCTGTGGATTTCGGCGCAGCGCAGTGACGATTTCGTGGTCGCGGAGGTGCGCGACGAGGGGGTTGGCATTCCCCATGATGTGCAGAATAAAATCTTTGAGCTCTATTTCACGACGAAAAAAGATGGCAACGGCATTGGCCTGGCGCAGACTTATCAAATATTGGATTGGCACTTCGGTGCGGTGAACTTTGAATCGATCGAAGGCGAGGGCACGACCTTCCGTTTTCGCCTGCCCGTAGCCCCATCAAGTTTGAACCCGGAGCATGAGGCCGCCCCGCAACTCAATCAGTCGGTCATCTGAGTCGCCTCGCCAGGGGGCGCGCATATAAGATTGAATGGATTCATGACGATCGGAATGGGATATGAATCTGGCCGCAGTCCTGGGATTTTGGGTGGTGAGCTTGGGCTTTCTGTTGCCTCTGGCCGACACCTGCATCGGTCAAACGAATCAAGCGCCGGCCACGGCCGCGGGTTCGCCATCGCAACAGACGAACCCCTCGCCGCCAAGTCCGAGCAGGACAGCGAAGCCTCAGCCGCCAAAGACTCAGCCCAAGAAAACCAGCTATGCCGACTGCGCCACGGCTCCGGCTGCGCTGAATCCCAACCCAAGCGCTTCCGCGAATTTGGCGAAGTCGCCGACGGCCACTCAAAGTGGCCCTGGCGGCGCCACTTCCGCCAGTGGCAGAACGGGCAGCTCTACAAAGACGCCGACGGCAGCGAAGCCCTGCCCGCCACGCAAGAAAATTGTGCGCAATGGGGGATCGGACGAACCGGAGATTGAACTCCAGGGAGGAACTCCAGCCGACCAAGCGGCAAGCGAGCGTTCGACAGAGGAATTGACCGCCGCCACCGAAGAAAATCTGAAAAAGATTTCCGCACGCCAGCTGTCCGCGACCGAGCAAGAAACGCTCGAACAGATCAAACAGTTCATGCAGCAATCAAAAGATGCGCTGGCGGCCGGGGACGCCGCTCTGGGTCACAATCTGGCCCTGAAAGCGCGCTTGCTCTCCGACGAATTGGTCAAACCTTGAATTGCTCCGGGCTCGCCACTACTTGCCTTTCGCGCGGGCGGCGTTCACCTTGGCCAGCAACTGCCGCGACATCGCCTGTACCGGCCCCTGGATTTTCACCGCCTCGGTCAACACTTCACGCGCTTCAGTCACCCGATTGAGCTTGGCATAGGCGAATCCCAGACGATAGAGCGTGATTGAATACTGCTGATCATCCTGGCCCTTGAGCAGCTCCGCCGAGGCTTTCAATTCGGGAATTGAGGCTGCGGTTTTATCTTGCTTGATATAAGCGTAGCCCAAAATCGAATGGGCAACCCCGGCCGAGAGTTTGCGCGGCTTGTCGGCGTCCGCTGCTTCGGCTTTGGCGACAGCAATCGCTTTCTGGGCGTAAGAAATCGCCTGGGCAACGCTGCCGGGCCTGAGATCATCGACACTGGCTCCCGCCAGCAGCAGCAACGCCGGCAGCGAGTTGGGATTTGCCTCCAGAACTTTTTCTCCATAGGCAAACAATCGTGGCTGGTCGTTGAGTTGGCCCGGGCCGAGGGTGTACATGGCATAGCTGGAAACCTGGTCTTGAAATTTCGAATCGGGGAAGGCCTGCGCATAGGTTTCGATATAGGTCATGCGGGTTTTGGCATCGTTCTCTGCCGCGATCACGTTGAAACCGGCCGTCTCCAAAAAATCGCACGAGTTCTTGGCCGCGGCTTTATCCTCCGCAACCTGTTTGCTGAAATCATCATCGCTGACCCCGTCCGGCTTTGGTTGCTTGCCGATGGAATGACAAACGCTTCCACCTTGGGTGGCATACGCCATCAGCTTGGCGTCATTCTTTGCCTGCTGCGCGATGCCCGCCTGCGAAACCAGAATATCCAGATTGTGTGGATGGGCAGCGAGGGCTTTGTCTCCGTAGTCGAGGGCTTTATCTAGATCACCCGAGGCTTGGTAACTCTGGGAGATTTGCCAGTCGCCATAGGCCACCGCCGCCGGGTTGGCGGCGAACTTCTGAACAAAATCCTGATACATGGTGAGTTTTTTGGTCGCGTCTTGCTCGCTGGAAATGGTTTGCAGATCGCGATCTTCCGGCGTGCCCGCCGGGATGATGATTTTGTCGATTTGTGCGCTCGATGGCGTCGCGACCAAGAGCACAGAGGCTACCGCGACTGCTGCAAGCAACCTTGCGTAGAGCTTCACAGGCACCTCCGCAGGGAAGAAAAACGACCTCTTTCCGGTTAGCAGGCGAATCGTAGCGCCGAATGCGACGGCGCGCAAGCCGATTCGCTTCCCAAGTGGTGGTGCTTTAGCGTGGCGGCTGGTAAGACTGCCGAAACGCACTCGCGCACCGCATCGACGGCAGCCTTGCCCCGGCGGGCGAATCTGCGACGGGTCTAGTTCGACTTGGCCGCCAATCTTTCGCGCATGGTTTCCGTGCGCTTGCGCATGAACTTCAGGCGTTCGCGGCCGAATTTTGAGCTGTTGATGACTTTTTCGATGGCGCTGAACATGTGCGGATCGCCGGCTTTTTCTCGAAGCTCTTTGAGGAAGGGATGAACCTTGGCGAAAACGATGAACATTTCTCCGCTGACCGCCGGCTGCAGAAACAGATCCGCATTTAAGGCTCCCTGCAGAACGAACGACGCAGCCATGCTCCAGTAACCGCTGACCTGGCGCAGCCAGTTGTTCTCCGGCGATCCCACGGCGTAAGCGACCTGCATGAAATCATCTGCGCTGCGCGGCCAGAACGAGATGAACCACCAGTTGCGTGCTTTGCGCATCTCGGCTTCGCGGCGCAGGTCGTAAAGTTGCAGGACGAGTTGAGCATCGGTCGCTGTCGCTTTCTTTGCCATGAATCACCTCGGCAGGATGGAAGATCGTTGAATCATCGGGATGCAGCAATTGGGTGATCGAGAAATGGAAGACCCGTGAAGGCGTACCCTCGTCGGCCCGCCACTTTCTCCACCACCAAATTTCTCCAGTACTCAATTTCTTGCGGCGCTGGTTGCTGCCGCTTCCGCCGGCGGCGCCGCTCGCTCGTAATCGCATTCTTTATTCGGACACGCGATCACCGGCCCGGCCTTCAAATTCTTTTCGACGAGATATTCGCCGCCGCATTTCG
>JASHRB010000466.1 GCA_030037575.1 Candidatus Sulfotelmatobacter sp.
AGTCTTGCTCAACTCCACATTCAGATTTCGCTTTTGCTGTTTCTTCTGCTTCTCCGTGGGCGGGCGCTTGAGAGGATCAGCCTGATCGGATGATGGCGCCGGGGATAGGGAATTGCTGTCGTCCGCGTTCGAATTGCTGGTCGCGGCCGGTTTGTCGCTTTGAGCCGCGGCGGTGCTGGCAACGATTGCCCCGGCCAAGAGAACCGACAGCAAGGAACAGCGTGAACCAAACCGGAACATGAGAACGACTCCTACGCCAAAAAGCTTTCGTTATTCTAGGCCCTCATTTGGGGTGAAAGCAAGGTTAAGTCGAGCCAGAAGAATGGATTGAGAGCCACAGGCACCCATTGGGCTTGGACGCGGCGAGTTTTGCCATGAGTTGCCTGGGCGGGGTGGGAATATTTTGCTGCCCCTGCCCGTTCCCATTTTGGATTGCTATAATCGGCTTTCGGGGCAGTTTCTCTCAGCCTTCTCAAGAGGTTAACGTCACCCCTCCGCTTGGAACTTTCCTCCCCGCAGGATCGTATCCCAGGATGTGCGTGTCGTTGCTCTGGGGAATGGCCGCCACGATTTGTAAGTAGAATCTAGAAAGTGCGCTGAGGCCGGCCCGCCGTAGCAAACGGCCGAGCCCTCGAGCTGCGAGAGCAAATGAAGCTTTGGCATAGAGTCGCGATTGGTGTCGGCGCTGCGGCCGGATTAGCGCTGATTGTCGGGCTCTCGGTTTATCAGAGCGGCAAGAACGTAGTTACGGTGCAAACCGCTAAGGTGCAGCGTGAAGACTTGACTTCGGTGGTGAGCGCGTCGGGGGAAATCAAGCCGAAGACGTACGTCAACATCGGCGCCAACGCGTTCGGCAAGATCACGCACTTGTATGTCAAGGAAGGCGATCACGTCCGCAAAGGTGAATTGCTGGCCCAACTGGAAAACGTGCAGTCGACGGCGGACGTGGACGCGAATCAGGCCTCGCTGCAAGCGGCGCAAACCGATGCAGTGGCCGCCGAAGCCGCTTTGAAGACGGCGCAGGCAGATCTGCTTCGCGCCCAGGCCGATTACGACCGCAACAAACTGGATTGGGACCGGGCGCAACATTTGTTTCAGGATGGGCTGATTTCGAAATCCGATTTCGACAGCCGCAGCGATGCCTGGGCGACGGCGGATGCGGGGTTGGTGCAGGCCCAGGCTCGAGTTGCCCAAGCCAAGGCGCAGACCGATTCCGCCGGCAAGCATGTGGCCCAGGACCAGGCGATGCTCACGCGCTTTGCGGATGTTCTGAAAAAGGCCAGCTACGCCGCGCCCTTCGATGGTGTGATTACGAACCTGCCCGTGCGCGAAGGGGAAACGGTGGTGATCGGCATTCAGAATTCGCCGGGAAGCACGCTGATGACGCTGGCGGACATGTCGGTGATCACGGCCGAAGTCAAGGTAGACGAGACTGACATCGTGAACGTGCATCTCGGGCAACCGGCGGAAGTGAGTATCGATGCGATTCCGAACAAGGTCTTTCACGGCGTGGTTTCGGAAATCGGCGACAACGCCATCATTCGCTCGACCGGAGTTGCGACTTCGCAGCAAAGCTCTCCGAGCGAAGAGGCGAAGGACTTCAAAGTGGTGGTGACCTTAAGCGATCCTCCGGCGGATCTGCGGCCCGGGCTTTCCACCACCGCGAAGATCACCACGGCATCAAGGAAGAATGTGCTGTCGTTCCCCATTCAAGCTCTTTCGGTTCGGACGAAAGCGCAGTTGGAGCAGGAGAAAGCGACGCCGGGTTCGGTACATGCAGCGGCACCGCAAAAGGAACTTTCCGCCAAAGAAAAAGAGCAGGAAGTGCAAGGCGTCTTTGTCATTCGGAACAAGAAAGCTGTATTCGTTCCCGTAGCCGCGGGCATCGCCGGTACGAGCGACATGGAAGCGACCAGCGGCTTGAAAGAGGGGGACGAAGTCATCACCGGGAGCTACAAGATTCTGCGCACCATTCGTTCCGGTACAGGAGTTAAGGTCGACAACTCGCTGCCGAAAAAAGAGGACGAAACTTAACCTTTGTCGGCGTCAGCCGTCAAACCAACAGCCAGCCTGGGTTTTCGAGGTTGTTGAACATTGCGGCAAGGCTGTCGAGACTTGAAGAGCAGGGCCCGCGAAGTTGAATCTGATCTCGGAGAACCCAGTGGCAGCGGAGCAGGGAAAAAAAATGGCAACCGCAGAAGTCATCAGCATGCCGCGGCAGTCCGACCCAGTCGCATCCCCGCAATCGTTTATGATCGCGGCCGAGGACTTGTGGAAGACCTACGATATGGGATCCGAGCAGCAGGTGCATGCGTTACGCGGGGTCAATGTCCGCATTCAGAAGGGAGAATACGTTGCCATCATGGGCCCCTCGGGCTCGGGGAAATCGACGCTGATGAATCTGATCGGCTGCCTGGATACGCCAACCAAGGGTGAATACTGGCTCAATGGGCAGCTCGTCAGCGAACTCGACGATGACGAACTGGCGCGCATTCGCAACCGGGAAATTGGTTTTGTTTTTCAGACCTTCAATCTTCTGGCCCGCGCCACGGCTTTGCACAACGTGGAACTGCCCCTGATCTACGCGGGCGTGCCGACCGAAGAGCGCCTGGAGCGCGCAAAAGCATCGCTATCGGCGGTGGGAATGGAACAGCGCATGTCGCACAAGCCGAATGAGCTCTCCGGCGGCCAGCGGCAGCGCGTCGCCATCGCGCGAGCACTGGTCAATCGCCCTTCGATCATTCTCGCGGACGAGCCCACCGGCAACCTCGACTCGCAAACCGGCAACGAGATTATGGCGCTGTTTGATCGTCTGCACGGTGAGGGAAACACCATTGTTCTGGTCACGCACGAGCACGACATCGCCGAATACGCGCATCGGGTGATCAACATCAAAGACGGCGTGGTCGAGCGCGACGAGCGGAAAAAATAACGTTGCCGCAAAAAACCGCCGCGGGCGGTTCAGCTCAAACGCCGCAAAGCCTGTGTTGCGAGCAGCTATGGCTTCTGTCTTATGTCGGAAGAGCGAAGGCTTATGGCTGCTGGGAAACAGACTCTGTGGAACCGGAAGCACCGGCAATGAAGAAGTTGTGATCGTAAAGGTTGCGGTACATCAAACCGGCAATCTCCGCGGCCCTGGGACCAAACGTGGGCCGGCCACCCTCCAAAAAAACGACGACAACGATGCGGCCGACATTGGTGTTCGCGTAGGAGGCGAACCAGCCAAAGCGGGTGCCGTCGTGCGAGCAGGTGCCCGTCTTGCCGAGGATTTCCTCTTCGTTAAAGTTGAGCCCCAAACGGCGCGCCGTGCCGTACTGCACGGCTCCCGCCATTCCGTCAGAGATTTCAGGAATCAGGGGAGCGATATCGAGTTGCCGTTTGATGCGAGGTTGAAAGTCGGCGATTTCTTCGGGAGTCGTGGGATGCTGCAAGTAATAAAGCGTTCCTCCGTTGGCGATCGCCGAAACCAGCGCGCCCAGTTGCAAGGGCGTCATGGAAATGCCTTCGCCGTAAGAACACATCTTGCCGACTCCGCCCAGCTTCTGGGGAAGCACTTCGTCGGGATAGATACCCAGTTGCTCTCCCGGAATGTCGTAACCAGCCAGCTCGCCCAAGCCAAATTGGTGAGCGTAGTATGCGACCTTTTCAAAGCCTAATTTGCGTCCCAGTTGCTCGAAGTATGCATTGTTGGAGTGGGCCAGAGCCTCGGTTAGATTCATCCGGCTGCGGCCGCCAAGGGGAACTTCGGTGTCGCGTGAGACCAATCCTTCGCTCAATGCGGCCAAAGCTACCGAGAGTTTAATGGTGGAGCAGGGCTGCGCTCCGCTTGACAGCGCCAGCTTCTGATTGACCATCGCCAGAACGCGGCCGGTGGTCGGCTCGATGGCAACAACCGTGCCATTCATATTGCCTAAAGCATCAATGGCCGCCTGGCGAACGACGGCGTCTTCGCCCTGGGTGATATCGCCTTCGGAAGTCCCCTCGGCAAACGAACTCACGAAAAAGCGCTCGCGATAAGAGCGCCTGCGCGTGCTGACCGAGGCGCGGGTCAGGGTAGCGTGAGCCGCCGGGGCTGCCCGGTGGGTGATCGGGCTATGCGCAACCGGGCTGTGAACGGTTGTGCGGGCGTGAGCGAAGTGCCGCAGGCGGCGGCGCGTCCGCTGCGTTTCGTTCAGTCTTGTGGATTTCGGTTTGCGCGTGTTCAGCGTTTGCGGATTCACGTGTGCGGCCCATACCGCCGGTACGAACCAAAACCCGAACCCGATTGCTGCTAGACGAAGCGTGCGCGACCACCTCTTAAACATCTCCAACCGTTCCCTTGTCCCAGAATTTCTTTTTGATGCCTTACCCTGCTGCACGAGGCTTGCCAGACTGCACCAAGCCGCGGTAACTTCCCCAACTTCGCGATAGTACGAGAGTTAGAGCTCGCAAGCAACAATAAAGTTTTTCCGACACAAAACTGCGATTGCGAAATAACCCTTTCTTAAACAAACACTTAGCGCTGAAATTACTTCTGTTCCAGTGCCTCGGTAACAAGTTACCGGTTACTGAAGAGGCGCTAGCCACAGTGAATCTGTTTTCCCATGGCCTGCCTTCTGTGGCCCGACGACGGACTCGCGCGCAAACCAAGTGTGCGGTTTCCGCTCACTACAGGCTTCTCGCCTCGCTTACATCCCTTCGTTTCTCACATCACTTCGTTGCGCTTGCGCAGGAACGCGGGAACGTCAAGGTCGGATTGCTCGAAGTTCGCCACCATCGCATCGCGCATGCTCTCGAGGGAGATGACCTCGGCCGAAGATGGGTTCGCCGCCACCGGCTGAGACTCTTCCAAGGCCGATTCCGCGACGGGCTCTGGCCTAGGCTGCGGAAATGGCTCGGAAACCGATGACGGTGCCACCGGATCGGGGAAATCCATGGCCTGGTCGTGAGCCGCCGAAAACGAACTTCGGACTTCGCTATGCTTTCGCCGGTGATGTTCCACTTCTCCGAAACCAGTGGCGATCACCGTGATTTTGACCGCGTCCTTCATCTTGTCGTCCATCACCGCGCCGAAAATAATGTTGGCGTCTTCATGCGCCGCGCTTTGAATGATCGAGCAGGCCTGCTGAACTTCGGCCAGCTTGAGCGAAGCCGATCCGGTTATGTTGATGAGAATTCCGCGAGCGCCGTCGATCGCACCGGCTTCGAGCAGCGGAGATGCGATCGCCCGCTGGGCCGCCTCCGCCGTGCGATTCTGCCCGGTCGCCGCTGCCGTTCCCATCACCGCGTAACCCATGCGGGCCATGATCGTCTTCACGTCGGCGAAGTCGCGGTTGATGATTCCTGGAATCGTGATGATGTCGGAAATACCTTGGACGCCTTGCCGCAAAATGTCGTCGGCAATGCGAAAGGATTCGAAGAATCCCGCATTCTCAGCGACCGCCAGCAGCTTCTCGTTGGGAATCACGATGGTGGTATCGACCGACTCCATCAATTCTTCAATTCCCTTCTCCGCCTGCTTCATTCGCCGCTTGCCTTCGAACGAAAACGGCTTGGTGACCACGGCCACGGTGAGCGCTCCCATTTCGCTGGCCAGCGAAGCAATGATGGGTGCGGCGCCGGTGCCCGTGCCCCCGCCGAGACCGGTGGTCACAAACACCATGTCGGCGCCTTCGAGCGCTTCGATAATCTTGTCGGAATCTTCGAGCGCGGCCTTGCGGCCGACTTCCGGATTCGCACCCGCGCCCAGACCGTTGGTCAGCTTTACGCCGAGCTGCAATTTCACCGGCGCGCGCGACATGCGAAGCGCCTGCAAATCGGTGTTCGCGGCGATGAACTCGATGCCCTCGACCCCGGCATCGATCATGCGGTTGACGGCGTTGCCGCCTCCGCCGCCCACGCCGATGACTTTGATCTTGGCGTCGTTGATTGGTTCTTCATTGAAGCTAATGCGAATGCTTGAATCGTTTGTCATAAGTCTCCAACAAGAATTTGAACTCGACCTGCAAGCGTGGTCAGTGTTCAGGAAATTCAACTGATCACCGGACACCGATCAGTTTGCCCGGCTCTTATCCCACCAGTAACGTCTTCAACTTCGATCCCCAGCGGTCGGCCTGAAATCCCCGGGCCACGCGGGCGCGCTGACCGTACGCCACCATGCCCAGCACCGTGGCAAACTCTGGTTCAGCCAACGACGCCGGCATTTTCGCCAGCGGCGTCGGCCAAGAAAGCCGCACGGGACGGCGCAGCACTGACTCCGCCACGTCGAAAATTCCCGGCAGCCGCGACCCTCCGCCGCAAAGGACGATTCCCGCCAGGCAGGCCTCAAACATGCCGCCGTGGCGCAGATTCTCGCGCATCATCTCAAACAACTCGCGCGCCCTCGGCTCGAGAATCTCAGCCACCAATCGTTGCGGTAACAGGCGCGAAGGCCGGTTGCCAACCGAAGGAACTTCGACCTCGTTGCCCTCGGGAATGAGCGTGACGATGGCGTTGCCGTAAACTTTCTTGATCGTCTCCGCTTCGACGAGCGGCGTGCACATGCCCAACGACAAGTCGCTGGTGAAGTGGTCGCCGCCGATAGGAATCACCGCGGTGTAAGCGACGGCTCCCTGGACAAAAACAATCAACTCGGTTGACCCTGCACCGATGTCGGCAAGGCACGCTCCCAACTCTCGTTCGTCGGCACGGAGGACCGAATCGGCCGCTGCCAGCGGCTCGAAAACCGTGTCATCGACGTGAACGCCCGCGCGGTTTACGGCCGTAATGACGTTCTGGGCGGCGCTGGCAGCGGCTGTAACCAGATGAACTCGCACTTCCAGCCGCGATGCGACCATGCCCATGGGATCGTGAACGCCGGCCTGGCCATCGAGAATGAACTCCTGCGGCAGAAGGTGCAGCACTTCGCGATCGGCCGGCAGCGGAATCGCGCGTGCCTTCTCGACCGCCTGCTTGATCTCGTCGCGTCCGATTTCCCGCGCGCGCGCGCCCAGATTAATTCCGCCGTGGCTGTTCACTCCGCGGACATGGGCCCCGCCAATACCGATGATGGCGTGTTCGACGGCGGCGCCGGCTGAATCCTCGGCCGCTTCCACAGCTTTTTGAATCGCGGCCACGGCCTTGTCCAGTTCGACAATCACCCCCTTGCGCGAGCCACGCGACTCCGCCACGCCATGCCCGCGATAGCGCAGGCCGGCTTCGGTGACTTCCGCCACGAGCGCGCAGGTTTTCGCGCTGCCTACATCAATGGCCGTTAGAAAGCTGCCTTGCTGGTTCGCCATCCCTTATGAGTTCCTCAGTAAAATTGCATTTCCGGTTGCTTGATTCCAAACTCGCATTAGTCCGTCGACGCCGTGCTCGTTTGATTCTTGACGACTCCGGCGCTGGGCTTTTGACCGCCGCTGAATTTCGGCGTCGCGTTGGCCGTTGAGGCTGAGGACTGTTTTCCCGTTGCCGTGGTCTTTGGCGGTGTGGCTCGGGCATTAAGCCGGCTGGTTGCTGCCAAATTCTGTTTGGGCATACCTCGTTTCACCGCCGCGCGCGCCGCGGGTTTGTTGGCAGGCAAGCCGACAACGTTAGCCGTATGAGGCTTGGCCGCTTTCTTGGCTCCGAGTTTTCCTGCCGCCGCTTTCGAATCAATTTTTTTCTCCGTCAGTTCGAACGCCGGCTTCGGGACCGCGCGCTCGTGCGGTCCAAGGCGCGCCAGTAGGGCAGCCGGTCTTACGACCGCTGGTTTTTTAAGGGCAACGGCTCTCAACGGCGCGGTCTTCGGCATTCCCGGCGAGGGGCGCTGCATATCCGGATTCACAATGATCTGGTTGTCGTAGCGCAGATCGACCGATTCAAGTTTTTGAAATTGCTGGTGCCAGGCCCGAGCATGGCTCACGTAGATCTGGTAACGCTGCAGGAAATCTGATGATCCCAAATGCACCAGCACGTCACCGGCAGGGTCGTTCACCCTCACTTTCACATCTTCGAGATCCGCGAGATCCACTTCACTCAAATCCTCGGAGTAGTGCGCGCCCCCGGAATCCAACTGCCTGAGCATCTCCGTATAGGCCTTCATGCGCGGGGCGCGTGTCGAAAGCGGCTCGCCGGGATTCATCCCCAGAATTACAGGGAAGGAGTATTTGTGTTTCGTCGAAAGCTCCATCAGCGTGCCGGCGGCATCGATCAGAAAGATGTGTTGGCCGACACGCGCGAACGCCACTGGCGTGCGTTCGTGAATCTGAACGGCGAGGCGGTTGGGCACAAACCGCATGACGCTGGCGGATTCCACCCAGGGGATCTGCTCCAACTGCGCCTGCTGCTGGGCCAGCGGAATGAAGAAAATGTTGCGACCGATATCGGCGCCCATCACCTCCATGATTTGGGTCTTGGCCACGTTCTGCATGCCGCTGATTTCGATGCTGTCGCTCGACTCAATGCGAAAACGCCACGAATGCTCGCCGTAGCGATAAAGCGACGCGGCACCCAGGCCCGCAAGGCAGAGCACGGCGGCGGCTAGGCCGCCCCAAAGCAAGCGGTTGGCAGTTTTTTGCGGAAGTGAACTTCGGCGGGCGGAAACGCGCTTTTGCCCGCGCAGAAAGGGCGACTCGTCGTACAGGTCGAGATCGACGAGGCGCGCATCGTCGATTTCCTGGCGAGCGCAATCGTCGCGGGCACGTTCCGCGCCGGACGGATACAACTCTTCCTGCAAGATGGACGGTCCCGATTTCCGCGCCATCAATTCAGGTCAGTTGTCGCTGTGAATCACCGAGCCTTCAAACTATAGCTTTATTTTGGCGGGAGCGACAGAGGAAATACAAAAGTTTTGAACAGCGGGAATCGCATTGGACATCAGGTGAAAACAGAAAGTGAAATTTGGGCCGAATCTCGGCTCAAGCGCATCGAGTCAATCCCTGCGAGGCGTCACTCGGAGCGCGAAACACTCACAAACGGGTTGGACACGTCAACCGCGGGAATGCTCACCCGCGGAATATTCACTCGCACTCGCGGGCACGAAATCCGCGCTGGATCAAAGTCGACCCTGGTCAGCGGTAGCCGTGCAACCTGCGCCCGTGCCGCAGCCACACGAGCGTCGATGCGCGCCCGGGTTGCAGCCATCCGCACCATCCTCGCCTGGAATCGAGCGTTCATTTCTTCCTGGTGCGCCGCCCTCGCTTCAAGACTTGCCATTCCCTCTGGCGCGCGGAGCGCCTTTGTCTGCAGCCGGGCCAGAGCGGTCGCCAACGGGCACGAGCTCGCCTCATGCCGGGCCACGGTCGGGCCGGCTTTCGCCAGGAACCACTCAGCGCGGCCCGTAGCCAGAGCTAGCACCGGTGCAGTGCGCGCTGCCACCTGATGCGCAACCCGGCTGAACGCGCGGTGCGCCCAGGCGGCGCCGCCGCCATGGTAAATGCCGTTCAGTCCCAGCGCCAGCACTCCGGCTGTCAACCATCCCCATGCTTCTCTTGATTTCATGGCCTTAACTCCTTATGGCTAAATAGACGAAGCGCCCACGAATCGGTTAGCCATGAAACCTACGCAAAGTCTGTTGTGGAAAGTTCCCTCCACATTTTAAAATACGCGGTTGTGGGGTTGATTACGTTTTTCCCGCTGGTTTTGCTTCTGCTCGCCCCGCTCCAGTCGTCCAGCCGCGAAACCGCAGCGCCGCCGAAAGATGCGCTCGCTCTGCTCACCGAGGTGAGCCAACGATATTTTCCGCTTGGCGTCTTGATCGATGCCCAGGGCAAGGTGGTATTTTACGAATCGGGTTACGAAATATCGGAGCTTCGAGGCGCCATCGCGAATCTGGGTCCAGAGTTCGCCGCGCTGGCAACGGCGAAGGTTGAGGCCAAGTGATTTGGCGATTGAGGCCTTATTCCGCTTGACGGCGCGAAAGCCATAGCGCCGTTTCCCATCGCGCCTCAAGTCGGGTGATACGGCGGTCGTGATGGCGAATTTCTTCGGTCAGAACCCTGAGCACAGGGCCGGCGCGACCGATGTCGTCCCCCAGTTTCGATCCCCTCCCTGCACCGGAGCACGTACATGCTCGGGCGCATATATTCTCTACACGAGTGCCTTGCCCGCCGCCAAGGCTTTCCCTTTTAGTTCTTCCAGGATCATCGGTCCCAACTGCGCAACACTGCCCGCACCCAGCGTAAGAATCATCTCGCCGTCGTGGGCAGCCGAGGCGGCTGCGCTGGCCGCATCGGCAAATGACCTGACATACTGGGCATTTCGTCGGCCGTTTTCGCGAATGGTGCCGGCCAGCGCTTCGCCTGTGATTCCTGCGATGGGCTTCTCGCTGGCGGCGTAAATATCCAAGACAAAGAGCGAATCTGCATCGCCAAATGCGGTGGTGAATTCGTCCATCAGATCGCGCGTGCGGGTGAAGCGGTGCGGCTGGAATATCACATGAATTTTGCGAAATCCGCATTGCCGCGCGGCTGCCAACGTGGCTTTAATCTCCGTTGGATGGTGCCCATAATCGTCGATCACGCTCACCCCGCCCACCCGACCGCGCAACTGAAAACGCCGATCGACTCCCCGGAATTGATCGAGCGCGGTGCGGATGGCGTCTACAGAAATGTCCAGTCCGACGCCAACGGCGATTGCTGCCGTCGCGTTCAAGACGTTGTGGGATCCCGGCACCTGCAGCGTGAACTCTCCCAGATCATTCCTCTGATAAGTCACACGAAAGCGATTTAGTGGCCTTTGATCCTTGTCGGCCGCCGATGCCGCCGGCCTGATCCAGAAATCCGAACCCTGTTTCATTCCATAGGTCACGGTGCGCCGCTGCACTTCGGGCAACAGTCTTCGCAAAATCGGATCGTCATTGCACGCGACCACCATCCCGTAAAACGGCACGCGATCCATAAACGCGAGGAACGTGTTTTTCACGTCGCGCATGTTGCGGTAGCAATCCATGTGCTCGCGGTCGATGTTGGTGATGACCGACAAAATCGGCGACAGCTTCAGAAACGAACGGTCGCTCTCATCCGCCTCTGCGACGAGATATTGCGACTTGCCCAGCCGCGCGTTCGAACCCATCGCGTCCACCCGCCCGCCCACAACTACGGTCGGGTCAAGACCTGCAGCAGCCAGCACCGCGGCCACCATCGAAGTGGTCGTTGTCTTCCCGTGCATTCCGGCGATGGCAATTCCATATTTCAGGCGCATCAACTCGGCGAGCATCTCTGCGCGCCGAATGACGGGGATGTGCAGCTTATGCGCTTCCACCACCTCGGGGTTTTCCGGCGCAATCGCCGAACTGGTGACCACCACTTCGGCGCCGCAAACATTTTCGCTGCGATGTCCCTCGAAAATCGCTGCGCCCAAACCCGCAAGCCGCTGGGTTACCGCCGAACTCTTTAAATCCGAACCCGAAACTTTGTAGCCGAGATTCAACAAAACTTCGGCAATGCCGCTCATGCCGATGCC
>JASHRB010000467.1 GCA_030037575.1 Candidatus Sulfotelmatobacter sp.
AAGGCAAAAAAGCTCGTGGTGGCGGGATGCCTGGTCGAGCGCTTTCGCGATGAAATCCGCAAGCGCATCCCGCAAGTCGATGCCGTTGTTGGAACCGGCGAACTGGAAACCATTCTGCAAGCCGCCGGTGTTGCGCCGACCGCCGCGCACCAACATTCGCCCCTGGTTGTTCTGAATTCGCGGGGATCGCGGGCCGAGGGAAATGCGCGGTTTGCGCAAGGGCGTTTTTCGCGCGAGCAGTGGGATGGAGCGATCGCCGATCTACCGAATTATTTGTACGACGACACCACACCCCGCATTCTGTCGACTCCGAAAGCGTCGGCCTACATCAAGATTGCGGAGGGCTGCGACCATCCCTGCAGTTTCTGCATTATTCCGCAATTGCGCGGACAGTTTCGCTCGCGCCGTTTCGAATCAGTCATTGCTGAAGCCGAGCGATTGGCGCGAAACGGAGCGCGCGAGATCACGCTTATCGGTCAGGATACAACCTGCTACGGCGAAGATTTTGGATTGAAAGATGGACTCGCGCTCCTGCTTGAGAAACTCGCGAAAATCGAAGACCTGCGCTGGGTTCGCTTTCTTTACGCATACCCGAACAAAATCACGGGTAAACTGCTCGAAACGATTGCAGCGCACGAGAAGATTTGTTCGTACATGGATGTACCTTTGCAACATGCATCGGCGACGGTGTTGAAGCGCATGAAGCGCGGCGGCGGAGCGGAGGTATTTCAGCGCTCGATCGGGAAGATGCGGCGCGTGATTCCCCATCTGACTTTGCGAACTTCATTCATCGTCGGGTTCCCTGGAGAAACCGAGAAAGAATTCGAGGAGCTCTGCGATTTTGTCCGCGAGGCGCAGTTTGATTGGATGGGAACCTTTGGCTACTCCGCTCAGGAAGGCGCCGACGCGTTCGGATTGGGCAAGAAGCTTTCCCGGCAAGAAATCGAGCAGCGCCGTAAGCACTTGATGGGCATTCAAAGGCAAATCAGCAAAAAGAAAAAGAAGGCGTTGATTGGCCGGGAGTTCGATTTATTGCTGGAAGGAACCGCGGAAGAGTCCGGGCTTCTGCTCGAAGGCCGCACGCCGATGCACGCACCCGAGATCGATGGCAAAGTCTTCGTAAACGATTTTCCGCCGGAACTGACACCGCAAGCGGGTGAATTTTATGGCTGCCAGGTCACCCAAGCGCACGATTACGATCTGCTGGCGAGAATCCTGTAATTGAGCCATCTCGGGCTCGAATTTAGAATCCGATATCGCACCTCTTGCCGCCATGACCCGCAAACGCTCTTTCCAACTTCGCTGCCCGATCTGCAAGAAGTCGGTGAAGAGTAACGACCCGCAGCTTCCCTTCTGCAGCGATCGTTGCCGCACGACGGATTTGGGCAGGTGGGCAAGCGGCGATTATGTGATTCCGTCGCCGGTGACCGACATCGAACCATCGATGGGCGGCGATTCTTCCGATTCGGCCGAAGACTCCTAATGACAGGCGCTCACGAATCGGACTCCGTTTCCGGCCAGACGGCTGTACGGCCGCCGCGATGGGCCGGTGTGATCGCCACATTCTTTGGTATCGGCCTTCTTCGGCCCGGACCCGGTACTTGGGCCTCGGCGGCAACCACGTTGTTATGGGCTGCATGGGGCGGAGAACTGGCGCCCTCGCTGCGAATCCCTGGGGCAATCGTTCTGGCGATTCTAGTCATCTGCGTCGGCATTCCGGCTGCAACGCGGGTCAGCCGCATTTCGGGTATCAAAGATCCGCCATTCGTCGTGATCGATGAGGTTGCCGGGCAACTGGTCGCCCTGATCGCCGTTCCGCTGGCGTGGAAATCTTTTCTGGCCGGCTTTATACTTTTTCGTGCGTTCGATATTCTGAAGCCGCCGCCAGCGAGACAATTGGAGGCGATTCCGGAGGGTGCCGGGATCGTGCTGGATGACGTGGCCGCGGGTTTCTACGCGTTTTTTGCGGTGCATCTCTTGATGCGCGTTGGTCTTCTAAAATAGTGGTTCCGAAAGCTGTTCGAGCATTTTCCTCATGGGATTCTCCGATCGCATTCTGGGAAAAAAGAATGTAAATGGCGGACCGCACATCGAATCGGTCGCCCCCCTCTTAGCCCTGACCGGCGGTGAAGTGCGCATCGCCGGCTCGGGTTTGCGTCCCCAGCCGTGGCAACGCCCGCGCGTTCAGTTTGGAGATGTGGAAGGGGGAATCGTGGTCAGCTCCGATTCTTTTGTGATCGCGCGGGTGCCGGCAGGGGCGACTTCAGGACCGGTCGTGGTCGCCGCCGATGGTCATATCAGCAACGCACAGACCGTCAAAGTAGCGGTACCGATCGCTGAGAGTCTGCACCCCGTCACCAATCCGGCGCTGGACGCGCAAGGCAACATCTATGCAACCTTTTCCGGCGCGCGTGGCCAAAAAATTCCCGTCGCCATCTTCAAAATCGATACCAACTATACGATGAAACCGTTCATCGCCGAGATGATGAATGCCACCGCGATTGCATTCGATCGAGAGGGCTTGATGTACGTTTCCTCGCGGCACGATGGCACAGTTTATCGGGTTGCCCCGAACGGCACCATGACCACCTACGCCGGCGGAATGGGCATCGCCACCGGCATCGCATTCGACCGTAATGAAAATTTATATGTCGGCGACCGCAGCGGAACCATTTACAAGATCGGCCGCGACCAGCAGATGTTCGTCTTTGCCACTTTGGAACCGAGCGTTTCCGCGTATCACCTTGCATTTGGCCCTCAAGGTGATTTGTTCGTGACCGGGCCGACGACTTCGAGCTTCGACGCCATATATCAAATTGATCCGAATGGAACCGTCCGCAAGTTTTATCGCGGACTGGGACGCCCTCAGGGGCTCGCATTCGATGTGAACGGCAACCTTTACGTTGCGGCTTCGCTTGCCGGCAAACGCGGGATTGTGAAGATCGCCCCGGACGCCAAAGCCAGCCTCGAAGTCGCCGGCCAAGGTCTGGTGGGGTTGGCTTTTGCGCCCGGACGCAGCGTCATCCTGGCGACCAACGACGCCGTGCATCACCTCGCGTGGAACATTGCAGGATTGCCCCTTCTTCCCGAGTAGCATGCCTCTTCGGAGTTTGCCCTCGCTAAGCTGCCCTTGACCGTTGGCCTTACACTTCTGCGCATCCCCGCGCCTCCACTCTTTTCATTTACACTGCTAGCGGTGAACGCAGAAATCATTGCGGTGGGCTCGGAACTGCTCACGCCCTTCCGCGCCGACACAAACTCGCTCTACCTTACCGAACAACTCAATCTGCTTGGCGTGGAAGTGGTCCACAAGAGCGTAGTTGGCGATGATCTCAAGCGGCTCAGCGCGACGGCTGAGCACGCACTCTTTCGTTCCGCAGTTGTGATCTTTACTGGCGGACTCGGCCCCACCGAAGACGATCTTACGCGCGAAGCGGTGGCTGCAGCCCTGGGCGTCGGCCTGCATCGCGACGAAGCTGTGCTTTCGGGGCTGGCCCAGCGTTTTGCAGCGCGCGGCTGGAAGATGTCTCCGAACAACGCGAAGCAGGCCGATGTCTTAGAAGGGGCAACCGTTTTACCCAACCCCAACGGCACCGCTCCCGGACAGTGGATCTGTGGCACGTTCCTGGGCGGTCAACACATCGTCATACTGCTGCCCGGACCTCCGCATGAGTTGAGAGCATTGTTCGAAAGCGAATGCCGCGACCGGTTACGCACCCAGTTGCCGCCCGCTTTTATTGCGACACGCGTCCTCAAGGTGGCCATGCTCGGCGAATCCTTTGTGGACGCGCGGGTGTCGCCGATCTACAAGCGTTATTCCGAGGTGCGGACGACCATCCTGGCGGGAGCGGGAGAGATCGAATTGCACTTCAAATCGCGCGCTCCAAGCATGGATGCGGCCCAGGCTCGCGTGGATGAGGTAGCCGACGCTGTCGAAGAAGAACTTGACGATGCCGTCTACTCGCGCAACGGCGAAGCGCTCGAACAGATCGTCGGTTACTGGCTGCAGATGCGAAATGCCACCCTCGCGGTGGCGGAATCGTGCACCGGAGGCCTGCTCGCCGAACGCATCACCCAGGTCGGCGGGAGCTCGCGATATTTTCTTGGCGGCGCGGTGGTTTATTCGAACGCCTTGAAAACAGAGCTTGCCGGAGTTCCAACTGATATGATCCATCGCCACGGTGCCGTGAGTCGCGAAGTTGCCGCGGCGCTGGCCGAGGGCATTCGCTACCGTTGCGAGGCGACGCACGGCATCGGCATTACCGGTATTGCGGGGCCATCTGGCGGAACGCCGCAAAAGCCTGTCGGCCTAGTCTTTCATGCTCTCGCCAGCGACGGCGGAACCGAAGTTGTCGAACGGAACTTCGTCGGCGATCGCAAGCGGATTCGTCGATTTGCATCCACGCTGGCGCTCGACATGCTGCGGAAGGAACTGATGTGACCGCCGGGATGCCGAGCCCCTTCAGGTTCGTTTTCGCGTTCGTAAAACGACTGCCGCTCATGCGTCTTTTTGTCGCTCTCGACCTCGACGATGCCATCCGCGCGAAGATCGCGCGTTTTCTTGCGGGGGTGAACGGATTTGCGCCCGAAGCGCGCTGGGTGCAGGCCGATTCCCTGCACGTGACGCTGAAGTTCATCGGAGAGAAAAGCGAAGAAGATGCGGCCAAAATTGCAAAATCTCTAGAAGGGATTCGCGCCCATGCAATCCAGCTCGGTATTCGAGGTTACGGATTTTTCCCAAGCGCCAGATCACCGCGGGTATTTTGGATCGGCGTCGAGGCCAACGAGAAACTGCAGGCGCTTGCCTCGCTGGTCGATGACAGGCTGGCGTCCATCGGCGTTCTTCGGGAACAACATGCATTTCATGCTCACATTACGCTGGCGCGTCCAGGCGGCTCGCGGTCAAGCAACCAGCAGAAAGGCAGGAGGTCGGAGCACGCCTTTCAGCGTTTGCAGGAGAAACTTTCGACCATGCCGGCTCCCGAGTTCGGCACGATCCCGGCGCAAGAGTTTTTTCTATATCAGAGCCGTCTTTCGCCCGCGGGTTCGAAATACACGAAGCTGGCGCGATTTGCCCTGGGGTTTTCGTAGGTTACTCGAATGTCCCGAATACTACTGGTCGCCGGGTTGAGTTACCTGCTGGGCTCGATCCCATTTGGATACATCCTGGTGCGAGTCTTTCGCGGCCAAGATGTGCGCCGAAGCGGCAGCGGAAACATCGGTGCCACCAATGTCTCTCGCACATCGCCAGGGCTGGGCGCAATTACGTTGATGCTCGACGCGCTCAAAGGCGCCGGCGCCGTAATGATTGCCCGGTCTGTTTCGGCCAGTCCCGCGGCAAGCGGCAAAACATATCTGGCCTTGGCCGGTTTTTTCGCTGTCGCCGGTCACGTGTTCCCAGCGTGGCTCAACTTTCGCGGCGGAAAAGGCGTCGCCACCGGCCTGGGCGCGTTTGCCTTGATCGCTCCTCAAGTATTACTGCTGGCCGTTGCCCTTTTCATCATCTTGGTTGCCGTCTTCCGCTACGTATCGCTGGGGTCGGTGGTAGCCGCGGCGTCTTTTCCGCTCTTCTTCGCGAAGGCAGCGTTTGAACGCCGCGATGTAGCGACTCTTATCTTTATCACGGCCACTTCCCTGCTGATTATCCTCCGCCATCGCGAAAACCTCCATCGTCTTATGGGAGGAACCGAAAGCCGCATCGGAGCCAGGCACTCATGAGCGAGATCGCAATCATTGGGGCGGGAGCGTGGGGCACGGCGCTCTCGATTGTGCTGGGGCGCACCGGTAGTCACTGTATTCGTCTGTGGGCCTTCGAGAAAGAGGTATACAAACAGATTGCTCGGCGCGGGATAAATGAGAAGTTCCTGCCCGGCCAGAAAATTCCGCCCTGTGTAACTCCGAGCAACGATTTGGCCGAAGGCCTCGCCGGTGCGGGTATCGTTGTAAGCGTCATGCCATCGCAGCACTGCCGCGTGCTGTTTGAACAGATGAGCAAACACTTGCGCGACCAGGCAATTATCGTCAGTGCAACGAAAGGCCTGGAAGAGCATTCCTTTCTTCGCATGACCGAAGTGATCGCACAAGTCATCGAAAAAAACGGGAAGCGAGTGCGCATCGGAGCTCTCAGCGGTCCTTCTTTTGCCCTCGAGGCCGCCCGAGGAGACCCAACCGCGGTCGCCATCGCTTCTCAAGATGCCGAGCTTGCACGCTTCATTCAGGGCGAGTTCAGTGACGCTAGTTTTCGCGTCTATACGAACGACGACCTAATCGGGGTGGAACTTGGCGGCGCGCTGAAGAACACGATTGCCATCGCCGCCGGGGTCTGCGCCGGGCTCGGACTTGGCCATAATTCCATCGCCGGCCTTATCACGCGCGGCTTGGCGGAAATGACGCGCCTGGTTGTGGCTTGCGGGGGAAAGGCCGAGACCATGGCTGGACTTGCCGGCCTTGGCGATCTGGTTCTCACCTGCACCGGTGGCCTCTCGCGCAATCGCAACGTCGGTTTCGAACTGAGCCGCGGACGGAAGCTGCCCGAAATCCTCGCCGGTATGCATGGCATGATCGCGGAGGGAGTTTTTACCACCACCGCTGCATTGGAACTGGCCTGCAAGAATGTCGTGGAGATGCCCATTACCGAGCAGGTGCATGCCATTCTGCACCGGGGCAAGGACCCGCGAGAGGCTATCTCGCAGCTGATGACCCGTAGTGGCAAAAGCGAAACTTTGAAAGCGTGAAAGCGCTTTGGTTGCCGCATTCTCCAACCAAATCTCCCTGGAAGTTCTGTTGGGGAGGTACTTTGGTAATGCTGCGGCCGTCCGCTTTTCGGAGTCAATGCGCTCCACCCACATTAAAATTCTATAGATACCCGTGAATTCCGCCGCCACTTCCATTGCCGGCGCTCCCGCGTTGTCTCAGCGGGGCGACGCGTCCCCAGCCGCGCCCAGTATCGTGCGTGTGCCCATCCTTTACGTAATCCTGGGCGTGCTGCTGATCATCAGCATCGTTCCCATCTATTTTTATTCAGCGCAAGTCGAAGCCATTAATCGCGACCGCCTGAAGACGAACGAAATGCTGCTGCAGAACACGGTTACGCGCTCTCTGGCCGACGATCTTTCGCAGCACGAACGGTCGATTCGAGTCATGCTGGCGAATCTCTCGTCGGCGGTGCAGGTAGCCAGCGGCGGCGATATCGGCGACAAAAACATAGAAGCGCCGGAGCTTCGAGCGCTTCTGGAAAACTTCGTTTCATCGTCAGATGACCTTGCCTATGCCACTTTGCTCAACTCTGACGCCAAGGGCATTTCGGCTGGACGCATTGCTCCGGACGCCTTCATGCAGCGTGAACTGCAACATGCTTTCGATGCCGCACGCGACGGCCGCGCTTATAACGGCCAGGCGCTTCAGATCGAAGACGGCAAGACCCCGCACACCGTGGTGCTGTTCAGCAATCCGGTCAGCTATGACGGCCGTTTCCTCGGCATGGTGGGCGCCGTTGTGGATTTGCAGTTCCTGATTCACCGCCTGCGCGAAGTCAGCGGCGGAGGCCTGTTTTCCTATGTCGTGGATGCGCAGGGCAGGCTGGTTGCCGCCGGCAATACACAATACGTAACCGGCCAGGACATGAAGAATTTGGAGATCGTCCGCAATTTTGTGGATGAGGGCAACAAAGCGCAACTGGCGGCCACCAAAGAATTTACCGTGCACGATAGCGGCAGCAACACCGAGATGCTGGGCACCTACAGTCCGGTGACCCCACTGGAATGGGCGGTCGTCGTGCAGAAGCCCCGGCTCGAAGCCTACCGCGGGGTATATGAAATGCAGCACACGGCGCGCCTGCTGGCGCTGCTGGCGGTTGCAGTAAGCATTTTCGTAAGCATCATTGCAGCACGTCGGATTACAAATCCGCTGCAGATTTTGACCCAATCCAGCCGCGCCCTCGCCCGCGGCGATTTCTCCCAGCGGGCGCACTTGAAAAGCCGGACGGAGATCGGTGAACTCGCCGAAACCTTCAATTCCATGTCGGAAGAGCTCGAGCAGTTCGTTGAAGATCTCAAGCGCGCTGCGGAAGAAAACCGGGCACTGTTTCTGGGTTCAATTCAAATGCTCGCCGGCGCGGTTGACGAAAAGGATCCTTATACGCGCGGCCACTCCGACCGGGTCACGCGCTACTCGATGCTGATCGCCAAAGAGTTGAAGCTGGACTCGACCTTCATGGAGACGCTGCAGATCTCCGCGCAGCTTCATGACGTGGGGAAGATCGGCATCGAAGACCTCATCCTCAAAAAGCCGGGCGCGCTGACTCCGGAAGAATTTGAAGTGATGAAGACACACACCACCAAGGGCGCGAACATTCTGCGTCCCGTGGTGCAGCTCGCTGAAATGCTGCCTGGAATTGAGCTTCACCACGAGGCTCTCGACGGCCGCGGTTATCCCTATGGCCTGCAAGGTGATCAGATTCCTCTGTTGGCCCGCGTAATCGCGGTTGCCGACACCTTCGACGCGCTCACCACCAATCGCCCGTATCAAGCCGCGCACACGCCCGATGAGGCGCTGAAGATTATCCAAAATCTTGCCGGCAAACGGCTCGATCCCAAAGTGGTCCGGGCCTTGCTCGCAGTTTACGGACGCGGAGAGATTCGCATCCAGCGCATTTCGATCAAGCGCGCTGTCCCGGTCGAGCCCGCGGCTGAGCCCGCACCGGCTATTCCTGCTCCCACACTTCCTGGCCCGGAAGCCGCCGCTCTTGAACGCAGCCGCGTGTAACGCGCTTCTGGCCGCAGGGCATCATTTCGGCCCCAATGCAGAAAAGAAACTCAGCCTCCGCCGCTATAATTATCGCTGGGCGTTCCCATGATTCAAACCCTGTTTGGCGGTACGGAAGAAAAGTCTGGGCTCTTTGAGCGCATGAAGCAGGCGGTCACGCGCACGCGTGAAAACCTGGCCGAGCGCATTGAAGAAGCTGTTAGTTTCAGCAAGGAAATCGACCGCAACACGCTCGACGATCTCGAAGCCACGCTGCTTGGAGCCGATCTCGGCCCAAGCACAACGCAGCAAGTCCTCGGCAAACTGCGTGAAAAGGCCGAGCGCAAGCAAATCAAAGATGTACAGGAGCTGAAACGTCTTCTGAAAGAAGAATTGCTCGCAATCCTGACCGCGGTAAACATGCAGCCGGTGCAAAAGGCGAAGGGAACTCCCGAAGTAATTTTGGTTGTGGGCGTCAACGGCACGGGAAAAACCACAACTATCGGCAAGCTCGCGCAGCTGTTTCGATCGAACGGCAAGAAGGTGTTGCTCTGTGCCGCCGACACGTTTCGCGCTGCGGCGATCGATCAACTGGAAGTCTGGGGCCAGCGCACTGCAACAGAAGTGATCAAAACAAAACCCGGCGGAGACCCGGCGGCGGTGCTGTTCGACGCCCTGCAATCCGCCAGTGCGCGCAAAACAGACTACGTCATCGTTGACACCGCCGGCCGGCTGCACACCAAGTCCAGCCTGATGGCCGAACTCGAAAAGATGCGCCGCACCGCGCAGCGGATTATTTCCGGCGCGCCTCACGAAACGCTGCTGGTAATGGACGCCACCACCGGACAAAACGGTCTTCAACAGGCGCGGTTATTCACGCAGTCGGCGGGAGTCACAGGCATCGTCCTGACCAAGCTCGACGGCACGGCAAAAGGCGGCGTGGTCGTTGCCATCTCCCGCGAATTAGGTCTGCCCCTGCGCTACGTTGGCGTCGGCGAAAAGGTAGGAGACCTGTTGCCGTTCGATCCAAAAGAGTTTGTCGATTCGTTGTTTGAATAATGTTCCATTCGGGTGACTGACGTTCTTCATCGGCGCCGCTTGAAGGGTTGTGGCCTCATCCTTCTCCGTGTCTCTGGGTCTCCGTGGTAGATTTCTTTTACGCGCTCCATGGCCGATCGCTCCGCTGACGAAAGGTTTCTGGGCCATGCGCTCGAACTCGCGCGCCAGGGCATTGGCCTCGCCTCGCCCAACCCTTACGTTGGTGCGGTCATGGTTGATTCGCGCGGCAGCATCGCCGGCATCGGTGTCTACACCTACGAGGGCTTGAAACACGCTGAAATTCGCGCGCTCGAACACGCAGGCGGCAAAGCTCGCGGGGGAACCCTTTATATCAACCTCGAGCCACACGCTCACCAAGGCCGAACGCCGCCGTGTACGGACGCTTTGATTGCTGCAGGAATTCGCCGCGTGGTCGCTTCCATGCTCGATCCCAATCCTCGTGTCAGTGGCAAAGGTCTTGCGCAGTTACAAGCGGCCGGCATTCAAGTTGAA
>JASHRB010000468.1 GCA_030037575.1 Candidatus Sulfotelmatobacter sp.
TCCGGGCTTGGTTGCTGATACAAACCATCCCCAGGCCCGCAGTGAATAGTTTCTTGATCAGGTAATTTTCTTCGTTGTCGAGCGTGGCGCCGCCGAGGTGTCCTATGGCAGTCATCTGCATCAGGGTTTGCCCATCACGAGTTTCCACAAACGAGCGCTCACGGCTTTCCCAAAGGCGATCGGCAATCATCTTCATGGCCTTGTCCAGCGAGAGGTTTTCCCACTCCCGGGAAAATGGCCGGCGATATTTGACCTTGGTCAGCCGCTGCGGATGCGTCAGGAGTTCGAAGCTCGCTGAACCCTTTGGGCAAAGCCGTCCCCGAGACAAAGGCGAATCAGGGTCGCCTTCAATGGAAATCAGCTTTCCGTTCTTGTGAAATGCAAGCTGACCGCATCCGACGGCGCAATAAGGGCACACAGAGCGGGCGACTTCGGCGCCATGATTCTTGGGCAGCAGATTCCGGGTTTCGTTACTCATGGCTTCCGGGCCGGTGCCATCTCCGCCATGCAAAATCTGGCGGATCAATGGCCAGCGAAGTACCATCTCTTTAATCATGGAGATTCCGCCCTAAAGATGCCGCCAAAGACCGCGTCGTTTGACTAGAAACACAATATAGGTGCCACCCGATGGATTTTGGAAACGTGGCTTGACAGCCCTCAACTCTCAGATTATATGTATCGCGTCACAAGATACGGGGTTGCCTGCTTTCGGTCAAGCGGCCTGGCACTCAAGCCAGCACTCCCGGGTGGCGCATGTCCTGGCGATGTGAGAGGGGGTATGGCAGACCAACATCTTCCCAATCGGTGGGGAATCGCAGTCGCTGCCGTCATCATGCAGATCTGCCTCGGCGCGGTCTACGGATGGAGTGTATTCAAGATTCCCCTCATGCGCACCGAGCATTGGTCCGAGACAGCGGTGCAGCTTAACTTTACCCTGGCTATCTTCTTCCTTGGCGTAGGAACAATCGTCGGCGGTTTGTGGCAAGACCGCAAAGGGCCACGTTTTGTTTCCTCCGTGGCGGGATTGGTATACGGCATCGGGTACATCCTGGCGGGAGTATTTGCGAAGAAACACAGCCTGAACGGACTCTATTACTCCTATGGCGTTTTGACCGGTCTGGGTATGGGCATGGGCTACATTTGTCCGGTTGCCACTTTGGTCAAATGGTTCCCGGAACGGCGTGGCCTGATGACCGGGGTTGCCGTTTGCGGCTATGGCGCCGGTGCTCTGGTGATGAGCCCGATCGCGGCGCGGTTGATTATCGCGCATAGCGTTTCCTATACGTTTGTGGCGCTGGGCATTGTTTATTTGAGTTTGGTGGTGGCGGCGGCGCAGTTCTACGCCAACCCGCCGCAGGGTTGGAGGCCGGCGGGCTGGGTGCCCAGTTCTGCCGTTGCCAAGGCCGCAACGAGCTATGACTATACCGTGAAGGAAGCCCTGGGCACTTGGCAATTCTGGCTGCTTTGGGCAATGTTGTTCGTCAACGTTTCAGCCGGGATCATGATTATCAGCCAGGCTTCGCCGATGGCGCAGCAAATGGTCGGAATGACGGCAATTGCGGCGGCTGGAATGGTGGGGCTGATCTCGATCTTCAACGGCTTGGGCCGCGTCTTCTGGGCCTGGGTCTCCGATCACCTTGGGCGCGCGCGGGTTTACCTCCTGCTCTATTTGATTCAGGTGGCCATCTTCTTTTCTCTGCCCAGAATCCATAACCTAACCGTGTTCAGCATTGCCTTCGCGATTATTGGTCTCTGTTATGGCGGAGGCTTCGGCACCATGCCTTCGTTCACCGCGGACTTCTTTGGGGCAAAATTTATGGGGGGGATTTACGGCATCATCCTGCTGGCCTGGGGCGCAGCCGCGATTCCTTCGCCCATCATGAGCGCCCGCCTGCATCAGGCCACGGGCCGGTTTGACACCTCAATTTATGTCATCGCCGGCGTGCTGACTGTGTCGCTGATATTGCCATTGGTTGCCCGGAGGCCCAACGGAAAGGAAATCGGCCACCCGCAGGCTGTCCCAAGCGCTTCCTAAATTAGCTTCGCCAGGGCTGATCGCCCAGATGTATGCGGCCACGGCTTTCAGGCTCAGCTGTGCCCCGCCAGGGGGGCATCGGGCGGTGGTATTTTTTCGGCTGGGCAACTCCGTCTCGAATTGTTTTCAAAATACGGTCGTAGCTGCCGACGCTGCAGAGCCAGTTCTTGCTGGTCAGATTTGGGCCCAGCGGCGACCCCGCGCCGTTCACCCCATGGCAGCCGGTGCAGCCCGCTCCGGCTATTTGACCGTGATAAATTCGATCGCCGAGGGCAACCATTTCCCGCGTCGCTCCCTTCGGAACGGGGGGAGCTTTTCATTTACGGTGCCGGCGTTTGCGCGAGGGCCCTCCGGCGGTTTGGCTTCCGCCAGCACAACTTTGCCGGCAGGATATACGACGCGCTAGGATACGGCGTTCCGGTCGCCGCTGCGGTTTCCGCCCTGCCGCCCTGGTAGACGATGCGACAAATTCTGCCCTGAATGTCATTGGAAATATAAAGCGACCCGTCCGGCCCGACCGCAAGGCCGGAAGGCCGATGCTCGGCCCCATCCGGAGTCTTGACCGCGCCGGCG
>JASHRB010000469.1 GCA_030037575.1 Candidatus Sulfotelmatobacter sp.
AAGCCAATAAACTGTTCGCCGATTCTCCGCTGGTGCGTCAGGGGCGGCTGAGCGTGGTTCCGCTAACCGCGGCGCAGTATAAGTTTCTTGCCGGCTGAATCCGTCGAACCGGCCCGTGCCCGCATCCAGGAAACCGCATCAATTAACTTACGCTGCGCGCAGCCGACTCTGAGCGTAATCCACGAAGAAGCCAGGCCCACAATCGCCAGCGGAATGATGTCAAAAAAGGGACCACCAAAAGAATTCCACATCGCCGTGAGCACGCCGCCTCGGAAAGCTCCGGTTGCATCAGCACATTCGTCCCGCGCGCCGAGGCCGCCAGCCGCTCTTCAGTCCGCGGCTTGCCTACGCGGTAGCAGGTTTGCATCAGCGCGATTCCGGTTCCCGAGCCGCTTACAAAACTTTGCAAAAATCCGGCTACTCTCTAGACTCTCTAGCAACCAGACGAGTAGTCTGAAGTTCTGATTCGAAGAGCAGACCTGATCAGATTGGTGTGTCGATGGTGCAAGAGTTCCGAACAATGTTGTCCAAGGCCGTCGGCATTCGTCAGCCCTGCGAGTCCCAAACAAGCTCGCTCATCTTTGTCGTCTTCTTCACCATTTTGCTCCTGAATCTGCCTCTGCAGGCGCAGCAAACGCGGGAAAAAATCGAGATCGATAACCTTACACGCACCTACACCGTCCATTTGCCAACTGGATATAACCAGCAGCAACACTATCCGGTCGTGATCCTGCTGCACCCGCAGAATCTAGATGCTGACGACATGGAGCGTCTCACCCACTTCAATCAATTGGCCGATAAAGACGGCATCATTGCGGTGTATCCCAACGCCCAGCGGGGTGAATGGAACATCGAAGTGCATCAGGAGCAAGAAGCACCGATGGGCCCGCGCCGCGGTTATGGCCGTCGCGGAGGATGGGGCGGTTATCCGGGTGGAGGAAGCGGATATCCGGGCGGGCAGAACGGCGGCGAGAATCCCAACGAAACCAGAAACAAACCCGCCCCCCCCGACGACGTCGCGTTTATCAACCAGATCCTCGACAATCTCGCCCTCAAGTACTCTGTCGACACTCACCGCATTTACGCCACCGGGTTAGGCGACGGTGGCTTCATGGCCGAGCGCATTGGCTGCAACCTGGCTGATCGGGTGGCCGCCATCGCTCCGGTCGGCGCGGCATTTCCCAAGACGATGATCTGCCTGCCGGAGCGCGCCGTCTCCACAATGTTCATCAGCGGCACGGATGATCCCATCGTTCCCTACGATAGCGGCACGTACAAGCAGGGCCACTTCCACGTGCTCTCGGCCGAAGACAGCGCGAAGACCTGGGCGAAATACGATCGCTGCAGCGAAAAACCGACTCAGTCCAAAATCCCAGCGCCGGCAAAGGGAGAGAAAGACACCAAAACCGTCACTTATGGAGGATGCAAAGATAACTCGCAGGTTGTGCTCTACAGCGTGAAAAACGGCGGCAACACCTGGCCCGGAGGGGAGCAGTACACCTCGGAAAAAGAAATCGGAAAAAGCAGCAACGCGATCAACGCCGATGACCGCATTTGGGGATTTCTCAGCACAAAGAAATTGCCCGACAGGAGCGGCGCTGAAAAGTAAATCTTAGGCGAGATTCGGATGTGCGCCCGGATAGAACTTGGCAATCATCCGTCCCGTCATGATTCCGCCCTCATATTCCGGAATAATCACCTCGTCCGCGCCCGAATTGCGCATCGCCGGCGCGTAGCGCATTGCCCGGCTCGGGTGATGATGCGCCCCTTCGGGTTCAGTGCCTTCGCCGTCACCGTAATATATTAAGTTGTCGGCGTCGTTATCGATCACAATGCAGACTCCTCGCGCCCGCTCGATTCCCGCCGACTACAGGATGTCGTGCCGCTTCGCGTCGCCCTGAATGACAAACACTTTTTCTTTCAGCAGTTCGCGGCACAGCCCTTCGTCGCTTTCAATCAGCACAAACCGAATCTTCAGCCGGTTCAACTGATCGACCACGGTCCGCCCGACCTGCCCGTAGCCGCAGATGATGAAGTGGTCATTCAGTTTCTCGATATTGATGTCGTTTGCCATCGCCCTCCACGCCTCCACTCCCTGCCGCTTGAAGATCGTGACCGCCACGCGCTCGGCGACCCAAATTTGAAAGCCAAACACACCCGCATACGCCAAGATCGCGAACAGCTTGGTCGCATTGTGGACGTGCTTGGTCTCAATCGCATGAGGATGGATCATCCAAAACAGCGCGTCCTGGCAACACAGGCCTTCCAGGTGCTGATAGACCAAAACGCACAGCACGCTGAACGCTGCAAATACGACCAGCGGCAGCCAGAGCCGCCGCATAAAAAGCAAAACAATTCTGAACATGAGGCAGAGATACTAGCGCAAGATTGCGGCCATCACAACGAGATAGCAGCCAACAAACGGCCGCGGGGACGGTGAAAAATCAATACTTCAGATCGGTTTCTTGGATTTACCTTCAGCAGCAGAATTGCGCACCCGGAGAATTAGACGCGCATGCACGCGATGCCCCGTTCGATTAGCAGATCAAGCGGCGCAATTCTC
>JASHRB010000470.1 GCA_030037575.1 Candidatus Sulfotelmatobacter sp.
AATCGGCAGGGGGAAGTCCCTGAATCACAAGGACCACGCGGTCAACGAAGGGCGAACGAAAGCGAGTGGCCAATTCCTCTGGGACTTTTCCCGCTTCGCTACCCTCGATGCGCGTGGCAGTTTCCAGATGACGCTCGGCGTGAAAGGAAAACGGAACGAGGGCAAAGACGGCCACAAGAACTACCCCGGCCAACCAGAAACGGCGCAGATGCATGAGATTCATGATGTCACGCAAAACCGGGTGGTGGGCTTCTAATTCCTCTTCGTTGGCTTGTCCCAGTTCGAAATCCTAAAAGATCGGCGAAAAGATCAGCAATACGGAATTCGCCCACTACTCAAAATTGTTACCTAGGTGCGATTCAAATCTCGCCCGTGGAGCGGTTTGGTTCGTATTATTGTTTGGGAACCGTATACGGTTTCCAGGAGGATCATTGTATAAACTCGCGTTGTTCGGGTTGTTTGCCGCCATTCAACTTGGCGCAGCAGATCCCCGCATTGGCTCATGGACGCTCGTCTCTGCCCAGTCGTCCCTGGATCCCCCCAACAAACTGTCCATCACCCGTCTACACGATGAAGTGCATGTAGTCATTTCAGGCGATCCCCACCTCGATTTTACGGCGAAGTTAAATGGCCATGAAGGGTCTGTACCAGGCAATCCGGCATTTAATCAAATCCAGCTGCGGAGGATCGACAAGCATCAAGTCGAAATCAAACAGAAGAAGGATGGAGCCGTAGTAGCAACGATTCGTGACAAACTTTCGAGGGATGCTAACGAGCTAACGAGCACGACTTCACAGGAAGGCCGTGCCGACAAGATCACTGTGTGGACGCGGACCGGAGGAAAGAGGTCGGCGACTGACTTATTTGCCGGTGAGTGGACCGAGGACCAAAGTAAAACGCGATTACGGCAAGGGTTAACGCTCAAGATCGAGGCGGAGGGAAAAGATGGGGTCCGCTTCTCAGGTGACTTCAGCTACAGCGCTCGCTTTGACGGCAAGGAATACGATCTGAAAAACTCCGCCAACGATACCGTGGCCCTCCAACGTATCGACGCGCACACGGTCGATTCGACTTATTGCCGAGATGATCAAATCACTCAAAGGGATCGGTGGGTAGTTTCCCCCGATGGAACTCAGATGACGCGAACCACGTCAGGCACGCTGGAAACCGGTCAGCAAATAAAAGAGACGCTGATATTTCGGAAACAGTAACGTCACTGTGCCACGCCAGATACGTCCGCGCGTGTGAACCCGCTACCGGCAGCTACCCACGACGTTGGACTCACGAAGTCCAACTGCGATGATTCCCTTTCGATGCATGAATTTCAGGATTCCATTGACTGTGTCTTCGAGAGACGGATCCGGCTTGCCCCATGCGGAAGCATTTCGAGCCACCTGATAGCCGGAACTGTCGTAGCGTTTGAACTCCATGGCCGAGATGTTGTCGACTGAACCCACCAGAAAGTCGAGCAGTGGAAAGAGGAGATCCTCTTTTCGGCATCTCCTGACCAGCTCGGGAACGAAGTCGGGAAGACTGAACACTTCGAATTGCCGGCCGGTCGCCTTGGTAATGAGCCCGGTAATATCCAGCATGTTGGCATAGTCGTCCCTCACTACGTGATACGTTTCGTTCTCCGTACCGGGAGTCGTGGAAATGGCAACAATGTTGTTCGCCGTGATGTCCGCGGGAACGAAACTCACCTGGTTGAGGGCATCGACTCCGATGCCGTGATTCACCATGAACGCAACCAAGCGGACAGCGATGTCGAAGTTGTTGCCTCCGCCGGTGATGGATGGGCTGACCAGAGCGGGCCGGAAGATCCGCGTAGTAAGCCCGCGGCGGCGCGCATCCATAACCACTTGCTCCGATACCCACTTGGATTCGCTGTATCCAAAATCAAGAAGCTCCATGTTCTCATTGAAGTCAGTCTCGTATAGAACTTTCTTAACTGCCCAGCCAAATATAAAGGTAGTCGAAACGTAATTGAAGCTCTTGGGCAGCCCTTCGAACGCCAGCCTCAAAACCTCATTGGTCCCCAGCACGTTCGCGTCACGCATCCGGTCATAGTTGAGAAGGTAGTTTACGGTTGCGCCGTTATGAAATACCGTATCGATCTTGTTCGCGAGGCCATCCCAGATTTCCGGCGTCAAGCCCAGATTCTTATGGCCAAGATCACCACAGACCGGAACCACCCGGGTCTCGAACATCTCCGTAAGTTCAGCCGGGCAGGATCCTATTGATTCCATCGCCGCCCTCAGTCTTTGCCCGCCCTGATGCTCGTCGGAAGCTCGGACGAGAACGTGGATCTTGGCATCCGTCTGTTCCAGCAGACTTTTCACGAGGAACGGTCCGATGAAGCCGGTCCCGCCAGTGAGCAGAACATTACTCAGGATTGGTGTTTCGGGTGGCGCCACAGGTGCAGCGGGCTCGAAGATCAGTTTGCTGTCCTTCTTCATCAACCTCTGCTCGGCGACGCGCTGCTCTTCGCGAAACGCCGCGAGCGTCTGCCGCAGCGGAACCAGTGCTTCTTGGGGAGCGTGCTCTAACTGTTCGGCCAGTCGAAACAGTTCGGCTACACTCACGCGCTGAATGAGGCCGATATCCATCTGCCTGGCCAGCATGTCGGCGTCTTTATTTTTTAAGAGTTTCTTGATCTCGTGCATGAAAACGACGAGATCCATCGAATCGAGCCCCGCCTCGACGAGGTTGTACGATTCCGTGCCGGTCAAGCTGTAGCGGGCTTTCAATACGTCAAAAGCCGACTGGCTTGCAGCACCGGAAGATTCGGCGTCTTTTTCTCGTGAAAATTCCGAGACCACGGTAAATTGACCCTGCAGCCACATGTGCTTGGTCTTGTGGCGCATGATCTTGCCTGAACTGGTTCGCGGTATGGCACGTGGCGCGATAAAGGAAATCAGCGCCACTTCCACGTTGAGGTAATTCCGGACGGCGACCGCAATTTTCAGTGCATCCGGAAGCGCTTTTGGATTTTTCACCTCGGCGACGATCGCCAGGGCCGGCTCGCTATCTTCATTGATCTGGAACGCGGCAACGCAATTCGTCCGGATCAGGCCGGACGCTTTCTCCACCACGGCCTCGATATCCTGCGGGTAATAGTTTTGCCCGCGGATAATAATCATGTCCTTGATACGGCCGCAGACGAAGAGTTCTCCGTTGTGGAAGAAACCCATATCGCCGGTCCGAAGGTAGCCATCGTCGTAGGGACTGTCATCCACCAGCCGAGCGTGAAACAGCTTGAGCGTTAATTCCGGATTGTTCCAGAACCCCGGGCACTTACTCCCTCCAGAGATCCAAATCTCGCCGATTCGGCCCGACTCCAGAGCGACGTGCTTCTCTGGATCCACGATCTTTACGGTTAGGCCCGGCAGGGGAGTTCCGCAACTGACAATCTGAGTGCTGGCGCCAATCTCGGCAACCTCTTTGGTCGTACGGGCCTTTCCGAGCGCCACCGCGCTTTTGTTGACGGAAATAATATTGCGGCCCCCGAGCGAAACCGCCAGGGTATTCTCCGCCAGCCCGTAAGCGACAAAAAAGCTTTCCGACCTCAACCCATAGGGCTGAAAGGCCTGCAGAAACCGTGTGTATGTGTCTGGTTTGACCGGTTCGGCGGCCACCAGCAACTGCCGGAGCGAGCTGAGATCGCAGGCCTCCAAACTCTCCTTTGCAATCCGCCCGGCGCACAAGCAATAGTCGTACGCGAAGTTTGGGGCCGCTGAGGCGCTGGCGCCGTACGTCTTGATCGCGTCAAACCACAGAGTGGGACGCTGAATGAAATCCGTGGGAGCAAAGCCATACGTGGTCCCACCTTTGAGCGCGGGATAGAGGTAGCACCCAATCAATCCCATGTCGTGATACTGCGGCAGCCAGGAGACGACCACCGGCGCGTCGTGGTCGATCACGAGCGGACAGTTGTGCAGGATGTTTTCGTGCGTAACCATCACGCCTTTGGGATCGCGAGTCGACCCCGACGTGTATTGCAGAAACAGAATTTTCGAAGCACCGTTGAACGTTTCGTCAGTAATCGCATCGACGAAATCTTCCGTTACCACCCAACGCAGACCCGAAATGAAGTCGACATCGACTCCCGAGGAACAGACTCCGCTCCGGGCAAGATTTGTCTTCAGAGATCCCAGGTAATCCTTGCTGGTCAGAATGCCGGCCGCCTGGCAGTCCTTTGCGATGTGGATCATTTTGTAGAGCGCGCTCTGGAAGTCCCGGGAACTGGGGGGATAAACCGGGACTGGAATCAATCCCGCCCGCACGCATCCATAGAACGCGCAAATCATTTCGAGCCCCGGCGGGTAGGCAAGCAGAAGGCGGTCCTGCGACTTGAAACCGTGTTCCTTGCGCAAATGTCCGGCGATCACTTTCGTCCGGCGGAGAAACGACTCGTAGGTGTACTCTCCGATCGGATTGCCGTTTACGTCAATGTAGGAATAGAGAAGCCTGTGCGCGTGCTGTTTCCCAAGACTATCCAGCTTGTCCAAAATCGAAGCGATCATAGATTCGGGTTCGGTCTCATGGCGGCGGCACCGCCATTCGCTAACCTCCTGCGTTGAATGAGAAGACTCCACAATAAGAAAACAAAAGTCTTCCTGCTCCCCTTGCCAAGGGCAAACCGACTTCGAGAACAGAGCACAACCATCCCCTCGCCAGGCGTTGGATCGCCCGACTCAACTTCTTGGTACAACGGCATTAAGCGGTCGATGGTAACAGAGATTTCAAACGCCGTGAACTAAGAAGTGGCGCACCTTTGTCATTTCTGCCGCTTCCGGGGAAGGCATCGGTTACGTCGGCTCCACGGGAACCGAGGTAGTGGGCGACTTTGAGAATATTATTAGTAACGATTGGCACTCAACTTGCCTGATCGGTCAAGCAAGCATGATTTATGTGCGTACTTGACAATGTGTGGCAGCGGGCATAAGTTGAGATATGCATAAACGGTCAAGCAGGGACGTTAACGAAATGGCCTCATCGGTTATTCGTGCGGTTCAGGAACTACCAAACAAAACCTCGGAGAAAAACCCAGCCGCTGTTGCACTAGGTCGGCTAGGGGGTCTCAAGGGCGGGAGAGCAAGGGCCGAAGCTTTGAGCACAAAGCGTAAACAGGCGATAGCCAAGAAAGCGGCTCTGGCTCGATGGGGAAGAAGGGAAAGTTGACATTTTCATGGCAGACCCCAATCCTCTTCAGGAAGCAATCGAAGCGGTAGCGAGCACGCAGAACGCAGACGTGTTTCTATATAATGCGCCGATCGACCGTTGGCATGATCGTAAAGTC
>JASHRB010000471.1 GCA_030037575.1 Candidatus Sulfotelmatobacter sp.
GCCTGATTTCTGCTTTTTACGTTCCCGGCAAAGGACGGGTGCTGGTTGATGGAACCGACCTGAGCAAACTGCGGCTCGATTCCTATCGCACCCGGCTGGGAGTGGTTTTGCAGGAGTCGTTCTTGTTCGATGGGACGATTCGCGAGAACGTCGCGTTTTCGCGCCCCGATGCCAGGGAAGAACAAATTGTGCGCGCCTGCCGCATTGCCCGCGTGGACGAATTCGCCGAATCGTTTGCCGACAAGTACGACACCATCGTGGGCGAACGCGGGGTCAAGCTTTCCGGGGGGCAGCGCCAGCGCATTTCAATCGCGCGGGCAATTTTGGCCGAGCCGCGCATCCTGATTCTCGATGAAGCAACTTCGAGCCTCGACTCCGAGTCGGAGCAGATGATCCAGCAAGGATTGTCCTTTCTGATGCAAGGACGCACAACCTTCGTGATCGCGCACCGACTCTCCACCATTCGCCGCGCCGACCAGATCCTGGTCATGGAGCAGGGACGAATCGTCGAGCGCGGAACGCACGCGCAGCTTTATGCGGCGCAGGGCCGCTACTACGATCTCTACACGCGGCAGCACGGAGTGGAAGAAAATCTTTTCCTGGCGCCGGGCGAAGGCGACCCGGTGGATGCGCATGGCAACGGCAGCCGCCTCGCCCCGGCCCGCGGCGGCGATCTCAACGCAAATGCGATGAGCGTTTTAAAAGGCGAGGTTCGCTAGCATGGGGGGGGTTGATCGCTGGCCATCGCGCGGAAATCCTGCTGTGGGCCAGGCAAGTTCATCGATCGCGGCACCTGCGATTCGCATCGAGAATCTTTGTCGTCATTACCGCATGGGCGATGCGCTGATTCGGGCCCTCGACGGCGTCACGCTCGAAGTCCGTAGCGGGGAATTCGTCGCCCTTCTGGGCAGCTCGGGCTCGGGCAAATCGTCGGTGCTGAATCTGATCGCCGGGCTCGATCGCCCAACCTCCGGCAGCGTTGTCGTGCAGCAGCGCAATCTGGCGCAGCTTTCGCGCGAAGAGCTGGCGCGCTATCGCCTACACACGGTGGGTATGGTATTTCAGTCTTTCAATCTGATTCCCAGCATGACTGTGGCGGAAAATGTGGAACTGCCGATGCGCTTCGCCGAAGTCGAGCGCGAGAAGCGCGACCGCCTGGCGGGCGCGGCAGTGGCGCGAGTTGGCCTGCAGGCGCGCCTGAATCATCGACCGAACGAACTTTCCGGCGGCGAGCAGCAACGGGTTGCGCTGGCGCGAGCCTTGATTAACCGTCCTCAATTTTTGCTCGCCGACGAACCGACCGGGAATCTCGACAGCCGAACCGGAGGCGAAATCATGAACATGGTGCGCGAGTTCAACCGGCAATTGGGCATGACCGTCGTGATGGTCACACACGAGGCCGCGTTGGCCGAGCGTTACGCCGAGCGGCTGATTTTTCTCGCCGATGGAAAGGTTGTGGATGAAGAAGTGAACCCGGCCCGCGCGGCAACCATCAGGGGGGATCGCGACGCGGAGGGCCCACGGCCATGAAGCTCCCCGATTTGACGGAACTCGCGCTGCGCAACCTGCGCGAATCTTTTCTGCGAAATTCGCTGACCACGATTGGAATTTCCGTGGGCGTCGCCTCGCTGGTGGCGATGCTTTCGCTCGGAATCGGGCTGCAGCAACTGGCTTCGCGACGATTGATCAAGTCTGGATTATTCGACACGGTCGTCGTCACCTCCCGCCGCGAGCCGCGTAATTTCGAGCACGACGAGCGCGAAGGATCGGCACCGGGCGAGAGCCGCTTGCTGGATGAACCGACGCGAGTCGAAATCGAGCATCTGCCCAATGTGCTCGAAGCCAACCCCGACATTCGCTTCGTGACCGAGTTGCGCTACGACGATAAACCGCATCTAACGACCGTTGCTGCCGTGCCCGCGTCCGCAAAGTCCAGCGACGCGTTTGACAGCGTGCAGGGAAATTTTTTTTCGTCGGACGCCGCGCCGGAAGCAATTCTGCAGAAAAGTTTTGCCCAAGAACTGCTGGGGCGAACCCGACAGCCGGGCGTCGAGGAGACCAATGTGGCCGAGTTGGCCGCACCGCTGGTGGGAAAGGAATTGACGATGCGGTATGCGCAGCGCGATTCACCCAACCTGGCACCTGCCACCGCAAGAGGCAATCAGGCCGCCGGCGGCAGCGAAGCCGGCGCTTCTTACTCTGTAGTCTCGCGCGAACAAAAGCTAAAGATCGTCGGCGTTGTCGATCTCGATCCTGAGAGCATGCGCGGTCCAACTCGCGGGCGCGTCTTCATTCCGCTTGAATTTGCCGAGAGCCTGCACGTGATGCAGCCGACCGACTTGCGCGAAATCTCCAGCGCGTCGGGCGATCAACTGCTATATTCTTCGGTCAGCGTGCGAGTGAGAAATCCGGCGCAAATACGCGCCACCGAGGATACCGTAAAGAAAATGGGCTTCAATACGTTTTCGATTCTCGACGCCACGCGCAGCTTGCAGCAATTTTTTGCGGTTCTCGATTTGTTTCTCGGAATCTTCGGCAGCCTCGCGCTCGCGGTCGCCTCGATCGGGATTGTGAATACGCTGGTCATGGCAATTCTTGAGCGGCGGCGCGAAATCGGCATCATGAAAGCCATTGGCGCCGGCGACATCGACGTGAAGAAACTTTTCTTTGCCGAAGCCGGGGCCATGGGCATTCTCGGCGGCATCCTCGGAGTTGCTCTTGGCTGGGCAATCGGTCACGTCATCAATCTGGGCACCAATATTTATCTCAAGCGTCAATCTTTGCCCCCCGAGCATTTCTGGTCGGTGCCGTGGTGGCTGGTGGGATCGGCAATCGCGTTCGCTTTCGTCGTGAGCCTCCTTGCCGGCCTCTATCCCGCTGGCCGGGCGGCACGCCTCGATCCGGTGCAGGCCCTGCGCTACGAGTAAACTGAAACGATGGATCGATGTCTGCGGATCTTTTTCCTGCTCATGGCTTCGATTGCATTCCTTCCGCTTCACGCCCAAAGCCGCATTGACTGCGATGCCATCAACAGCCGCATCCTGAAATCTGAAGTGCATTACTGCGTTTACGTCCCTCCGGGCTATGAGGGGGGCGCGCGGAGGCATGCCGCGGAGAGTTATCCCGTTCTCTATTTTCTGCACGGACTCGGCGACAACGAACGCACCCTTTTCAACAGCGGCGGATTCACATTGCTCGACGACCTCCGCCGGCAGCACAAAATCGGAGAATTTCTGATTGCCGCCCCGGAGGGCGGGCGAACTTTCTACATTAACTCCGCCGACGGCACGACGCGCTACAGTGATTTTTTTCTGGAGGAGTTTGTGCCGGCCATCGAATCGAAATACCGCATCGCGAAAGGCCGGCACAACCGG
>JASHRB010000472.1 GCA_030037575.1 Candidatus Sulfotelmatobacter sp.
CTCAACCCCAACAATTTTCGGGTTTTCGGACCGGATGAAACCACCTCGAATAAGCTGGACGCGCTCTACGCGGTGAGCAAGAAATTCTGGATCGAGCAGTTCTTTCCCGAAGACGGCGACGGTGGCAATCTCGCTTCCGACGGCCGGGTGATGGAAATGTTGAGCGAACACACCCTGGAGGGAATGCTGGAAGGCTACCTTCTGAGCGGAAGACACGGATTCCTGTCGTCCTACGAATCGTTCGTGCACATCATCGACTCGATGTTCAACCAGCACGCCAAGTGGCTGGAAATGAGCAGGCAGCTCTCCTGGCGACAGGCCATCGCCTCTTTGAATCTGCTGATCACTTCTACCGTGTGGCGGCAGGATCACAACGGTTTCACCCACCAGGATCCCGGCTTCCTCGACGTGGTGGTCAATAAAAGCGCGAACGTCACACGCATCTACCTTCCTCCCGACGTGAACTGCCTGCTGTCCGTGGCCGATCATTGCCTCCGCAGCCAGAACTACATCAACGTGATCGTCTGCGACAAGCAAAAGCACCTGCAGTATCTGAATATGGAGAAGGCCATCATCCATTGCGCCAAAGGAATTGGCATTTGGGATTGGGCTAGCAACGATGAATCGGGCGAACCGGAGGTGGTGATGGCGTCCGCCGGTGACATTCCCACGCAGGAGGCGCTGGCCGCGACGGCCCTGCTTCGCCAGGAATTCCCCGACTTGAAGATCCGCTTCATCAATGTGGTCGATCTGTTCAAACTCCAGCCCAGCACCGAGCATCCGCATGGACTGTCGGACTGGGATTTCGATTCATTGTTCACCGTGGACAAACCGGTCCTGTTCAATTTCCACGGCTATCCGCAGCTGATTCATCGGCTGGCTTATCGCCGCACCAACCACAGCAATATTCATGTGCGCGGCTACAAGGAAAAGGGCAGTATCAACACACCCTTGGAGCTGGCCATCGATAACAATATTGACCGTTTCAGCCTGGCCATGGACGTTGTGAACCGGGTGCCAAGGTTGCAGAAAATTGGCGGCCATGCCAAGGAGAGGTTCCTGAACCAGCAGATCGAATGCCGAGAATACGCGCATCAGTACGGCATCGACAAACCCGAGGCCGCCGACTGGATCTGGCCGTACTGAGCGACCGCCGGAGGTGCGATTAGGAGGGGTGCGGCTCACCCAGGATCACACGCACGGTGTCCCGCGCAATGAGGAGCTCCTCGTCCGTCGGAATGGCGTAGGCGAGCAACGTGGAGTGGTCGTCGCTGATCTTGCCTTCGCGGCCGACGGTCCCCCGATTCTTCGCTGCGTCGAGAAGCAGGCCAGCCCATTCCATTCCAGAGCAGATACGCGCCCGAATGTCGGGCGAATTTTCTCCAATACCACCTGTGAAAATGACCGCGTCGGCCCCTCCCATGGAAGCCAGGAATGCACCGATGTACTTTCGTGCCCGGTGGCAGAAGATGTCGATCGCGAGCCGCACCCGTCGGTCGTCGTGTTCTTTCAGCTCAGCCTGCAGCTCGCGCATGTCGTTGGTGAGCCCGGAAATGCCCAGTAAGCCGGACTGTGTGTTGAGCAGCGCGTCCACCTCGGAGGGGGAGAGTCCCTCTTTTCTCGCGATCACATTGACGATCGCCGGGTCGAGATCGCCCGAGCGGGTTCCCATAACCAGCCCCTCCAGAGGAGTCATGCCCATGGAGGTATCGACTGACGATCCTGCGCGGAGGGCGGCTGCCGAACAGCCGTTTCCCAGGTGCAGGGTGATGATGTGGGTTTGCTCTCGTGTCAGTCCCCGCAGGGCGCGATAGCGGAAGGCAACGTAGCGATGGGAAGTTCCGTGAAATCCGTACCGGCGGATGCGGTGCCGGCGATAGAGATGGTAGGGCAGGGCATATAAGTAGGACTGCTCGGGAAGCGAATGATGGAAGGCGGTATCGAATACCGCCACCTGCGGAACAGCCTGGCCGAAAAGTTCGCGCGCCGCCAGAATGCCTTTGATGTTATTGGGATTGTGCAGGGGGGCAAGATCAATACAGTCCTCAATCCCTTTTAGCACCTGGTCGTCAATGAGAGCCGATTGCTCAAATAGCTCGCCCCCGTGCACCACGCGATGGCCCACGGCATGCACGTCGGCGGCGCTCCGGATTTCCGATACGCCTGACCGGTCGGACGTCAGGTAGCGAATCAAGTATTGCAAGGCGGGCGCAACGTCGGCCAGGGATGCGGTGAAGGTCTGGGCCGGTTGACTGCGAGCTTGAATGCGAACGATTGCCTGGCCGCCAATACCCTCAATCTCACCCCGACAGATGCGGTCGTCCTGCTGTTGTTCGATCCGTTCAAGATCGGTGGCGATCAGTTGAAACTTCAGGCTGGAACTTCCCGAGTTTACCACGAGAACGTTCATACGAAGTTTTCTCTGGCCGACGGTGTTCGACCAAGATAAACTCTGAGACTCGCAGTCGCCAAGTGGCGGAGTCTGCTGTCAGGGATCGATCCAGGGTTTCCGCGCCAATCACGGCCACCCCGAAATGATTCCGGGCCAGGAGTCGACTCCGAAGCAAGTGCGCGTAAGGTTATACGTCCACTAGAAGCAAACTGGCGGACAACTTGGCCTATACGCCCGGTTTTGAGCGGGGGGTCGAGTCCAACTGCCGCGGCCTATTTGAGGTGTCCACTCCGGGTCACGCTTCGGTCGGTGGCGCTTGCTTCCCGTCCACGCGCTGCCTCCATCTGATGGTCAGGCCGGAGATTGTCCATGCATAGAAATGCCGTCATGGTTGCGCTTTGTATATTGCCGTCCTCCGCTCTGGTGGCTCAGGCTCCCCTT
>JASHRB010000473.1 GCA_030037575.1 Candidatus Sulfotelmatobacter sp.
CGCCACCGCGAATGGGCCTCGGCAACCCTGCTTGGCTTTGTGATTTTCGTCGTCGACTACGGCTTGCTCTTCTGGGCCGAAAGCCGGGTGGCTTCCGGCATTGCCGCGGTCATGCTTGCGACTATTCCAGCTTTCATGGCTTTGTCAGAAATTATTTTTCTGGGAACGCAGAAACTGACGCTTCGGTTGGTATTGGCCATGCTTGCGGGGATCGCCGGTGTGGTCGCGCTCGTGAGTCCGTCGGTTGGCTTCGGCCAGGCGCCAGTCGATGCTCTCGGAGCGATCGCATTAGTGGGCTCTGCCATCGCCTGGTCGATCGCTGCAATCCTCACGCGTAAGCTGCCGCTGCCCGAATCAAAAGTCGTGAGTTCCAGCGCGCAAATGCTGACGGGAGGATTCATGCTCCTGGTGACCTCGGCGCTGTTCGGCGACTTCAACGGCTTTTCACCTCGCACAGTTTCCCCGAGTGTGTGGATGGCGCTGGGTTATCTCGTCTTCGCAGGATCGATCATCGCCTTCACCGCCTACGTCTGGCTCCTCCATCACGAATCGCCGACGAAGGTTGGTACCTACGCTTACGTGAACCCAGTGATTGCAGTTGTGCTGGGATATTTCTTCGGCGGAGAAGCTCTCGGCGGACGCACAATAGCGGGAACGCTGTTGGTGCTAGTCAGCGTGGTGGTGACTACGACGGCGCAGAGTGGGCGACCGCGGCTTGAAAAACTCACCGAAGCGGAACTGGTTGAATCTTAGCTTTCTCGCAAGCAACAGCAGGTCGGATTACCGGTCAAGCAAAATACCCTACTGACTGAGGGACGGGATGGAGGAGTGGCCTGCGACAGGTTTCTTCGCGAGGACAGAGTTTTATCCGCGCAAGGGAATCAGTTCGAGCGCTTCGGCGAGAGACGTCAGGTCAATCTTAGGGGCAATATGCTCATACCCGATGACAACGGCGCGCCCTTCAGCGCCCAGCTTAAAACGTCTAACAAAACCGCATGTCTCCAGCAACCCATGAAAAGGTTGGAACATTCCTACGGGGGAGTTGTCCAATGGCCATCGAACTCTTGCCTGACGGGTTGTGGGAACTGGTAGAACCGTTTATCCCAGTCGCAAAAGCCAAGCCCAAGGGCGGAAGACCGCGCTTAGCGGACAGGGCCTGTCTCGCCGGCATTCTGTTCGTCCTGCGTAGTGGGATTCCTTGGGAGATGCTGCCGCAAGAGATGGGCTGTGGCTCTGGAATGAGTTGCTGGCGACGATTGCGCGACTGGCAACAGGCGGGTATCTAGCAATTGATCCACTTCTCTTTGCTGGACTGGCTGGCGCGTTACGAACAGATCGACTGGTCACGGGCAGTCGTGGACGGGAGCTCGATTCGTGCGGTTTTTGGGGGCGCCAGACGGGGCCGAGTCCAACTGACCGGGCCAAGCTGGGTAGCAAGCGCCATCTGATCTGCGACGGTCAGGGAGTTCCATTGGTCGTCCAACTCACCGGCGCGAATCGTAACGACTCGCCAGCAGGCACTCGCACTGGTTGACGCAATCCCACCCCTACAGGGAGAGCGAGGGCACCCGCGCCATCGTCCTGATTGCCTGTTGGGCGACCGTGGTTATGACGCGGAGGGAATCCGGCAAGGTCTGCGAACCCGCCGTATCGTGCCTTGGCTCGTGAAGCGAAACACTGAGCACGGCAACGGACTGGGACGATGGCGCTGGGCGGTGGAGCGCACGTTCGCTTGGCTCAACCAATTCCGCTGCTTGCGCGTTCGCTACGAGAAACGCGCCGACATCCATGAAGCGTTCCTAAGCCTTGGCCTGCGCCGTCATCTGCTGGAAGGCTCTCGATAGGCATGTGGGCCTCTTCGGGGCGTGATCGCCAGACCCTCTAGCACTGCTGTGTGATGGGGGGTAACCCGGGGAACCTGGCGGTGGCCGTCAGGCTGTCGTTGCCGGCAAGCGGCGCCGCGACAACCTCAGCAGGCAAGAGCTCGGAGCCGATCAAGCAGATGGCATCGGCCTACAACAGCAGCACCAGCGCGGCAGTCAATCGGACGTTTGAATGGCAGGCGGAACCGATCAAAAACGATACGAGCACGGCCAGCGCAACGCTGAATCTGCTGTTTGGCCAAGGAACTGCCGCTCGGGCGCAAACCGGACTGAGCATCGCCAGCAATGGCCAGATCACCTTCGCCTCTGGGCAGACATTTCCCGGCACGGGCACGGGCGACGGAACCATTACCGGCGTGATTGCTGGCACCGACCTGACCGGCGGCGGCACTAGCGGCGACGTGACACTCAATCTCGACACTACGAAAGTTCCGCTGCTGGCGGCCGCCAACACCTTCACCGGCAATCAGACGGTGAACGGAAACCTGAGCGCAACTGGAGTAGTAACCGGCAGCAGCTATCAAATCGGGGGCGAGCTGTTCGCCTTCGGTTCGTCTGCCAGTGGCAACGCGTTTCTTGGATGTGCGGGGAACACCACAACAACGGGCACCCAAAACGCCGCCACCGGCTCCGGGGCGCTCTCCTCCAACACTACGGGCGGTCTCAATGCCGCTTTTGGCTACCAGGCGCTCTTCTCCAACATCGGGAATTACAACACTGCCAGTGGCTTACCAAGCGCTGTACTCACATGTGTCGGCTATGACTGCACTGCCTCCGCCGACGCTCTCACCAATGCCACGGCCATGGTGGGCGCATGCCGTGGTCGGGCAGAGTCACTCCCTGGTGTTGGGCGGCACCGGCGACCATGCCGTCAAGGTGGGCATCGGCACGACGAACCCGTCGAATGTACTCACCGTCGGGCGCGGCGCAGGCCATCCGGTCAGCGATAGCTGGGAAACCTACAGTTCGCGGCGCTGGAAAACCAACATTCATCCGCTGCAGAACGCATTGCGCAAAGTCGAACAGTTACGGGGCGTCTCCTACGACCTGAAGGACTCGGGCAAGCACGAGATCGGCGTGATCGCTGAGGAAGTGGGACAGGTAGTGCCGGAAGTGGTCAGCTATGAACAGAACAGCAAAGATGCAACCGGAGTGGATTATAGTCGGCTGACGGCGCTGTTGATCGAGGCGGTCAAGCA
>JASHRB010000474.1 GCA_030037575.1 Candidatus Sulfotelmatobacter sp.
GCCGACCAGCGGGACTTCAGGAAATTCGCGTTGCACTCGCTTGGATTTTATCGCAGGTCCGCTGTGCCTCTTGGTCCTCTGTGATTAAATGGAAGCGCTCGTCGTCACCGCATATGCCCCTCGAAGAGTACCAGCGAAAACGGCGCTTTGACGAGACCCCCGAGCCCGCCGGCAAGGTCGCAAGCCAATCGAATCACCGTTTCGTCGTGCAAAAGCACGAAGCCACGCGCCTGCACTACGACTTTCGTCTCGAAATGGAGGGCGTGCTCAAATCGTGGGCCGTGCCCAAAGGGCCGTCGCTCGATCCCGCCGATAAGCGGCTGGCCATGCAGGTCGAGGATCATCCGGTTTCCTATTTCGATTTCGAGGGCAACATTCCCGAAGGCAATTACGGCGCGGGCACGGTGATGGTCTGGGATCTGGGAACCTGGCAGCCGCTCTCGCCGGCTCCGGTCGAAGGCAAATATGTGCCTGGAACCGAAGCCCAAGCGGTCGCCATGCTGGCCAAAGGCGACCTGAAATTCAGGCTGCACGGGAAAAAACTAAACGGCGATTTTGCCATCGTAAAAATGAAGGGAGGCCGTTCGGGCAGCAAGGGCAACGAATGGCTGCTGATCAAGAAGCATGATGACTACGAACTCCAAGGCTACGACATCGACCACTACGATCAGTCCGTTCTGACCCAGCGTAGCCTGGGCGAGATCGCCGGCGATTCCGGATCGAAACAGTGGACAAGCCGTCCCGCAACCGGTCGCGGCCGGTTGAAAGCTGCGTGGCTCGCGGATGCGGTGGCGAGGTTGGATAAGAAGCGGGCAGAGGAGAACCAGGGCAAGTCCCCGACGGGCAAGAAGTCATCGGCTAAAAAAAAACTAAGAACATAACGGGCGCAGAGGCACAGCGGGGCGGCCCACAAGCTGCAGCTCCACGGACGACGCCCGCAATAAGTTCCTCCTCTCCGGCAGCCGCTAAACCTTCGACATCGAAACCCACGCCGTCCCATCCGGCTCGCTCCCAATCCCGGTTGACCTCGGCGTTCGCCGCGCCCGCTGTGCTTCAAGCACCGGTAAATCCCTCCTTATTGGCATCTCGCGGCCCGATCAAGCGCCCCATGCCCTCGGCCATTCGTCCCATGCTCGCCACGGCAATCGACCGGCCTTTCGACAGTCCCGACTGGCTTTTCGAAATCAAGTGGGACGGTTACCGCGCGATCGCCTTCCTCAACCAGGGCAAAGTTCGCCTGGTCTCTCGCAATCAGAACGAACTCACGCACCGCTATCCCGAACTGAAAGATTTGGCGGAGGCGGTCACCGCAAAAACTGCCATTCTCGATGGCGAAGTGGTTGCGCTTGACCAACAGGGGCGTCCCTCCTTCAGCCTCATGCAGCAGCGCACCGGCTTTCGTCCCAGAGGCAAACCCGGACCGGTCAATGCCGCCGTTTCTGTTCTTTACTACGCCTTCGATCTCCTCTATCTCGACGGCTATGACTGGCGAAAAGTTCCGCTGGAAGCGCGCAAGGAAAAATTGAGGTCAATCGTTACCACGGGAGATGGGCTGCGCTATTCCGATCACTACCAGCGGGAAGGCAAGGCGCTGTTTGAACTCGCGCGCAAAAAACAATTGGAAGGAATTCTGGCCAAGAAACGCGCCAGTGCCTACGAGGAACGGCGCAGCAGCGATTGGCTGAAAATTAAAATCCGTCATCGCCTGGAATGCGTCATCGGCGGCTTCACCGAACCGGAGGGCAGCCGCTTCCACTTCGGCTCGATTGTGCTCGGGCTTTATGACCGGCAAGGCCGGCTGGTGCATGTGGGCCAGGCGGGCAGCGGCTTTACGCACAAGTCGCTCGAGGAAATCTGGCGGGTGCTGAAAAAGCTGGAGACGAGGAAAAATCCTTTTTACGGCGAAGTGGAGGCCGGGCGAAAAGTTTTCTGGATCAGGCCCCATCTGGTCGCCGAAATCGAATACACGGAATGGACCGAGGGAAGCAATACCGGGAGCGGACCGAAATTGCGCGCCCCGGTGTTTCTCGGCTTGCGGGATGATAAAGATCCGCAGGAATGCCGGTTCGGGCAAGTCAGCCTCGGCGTCAGCCGCTAGCCGGCCTTGAGCACAAGCGCAGCTGCCCTTCTCCATTGGCTTATTTTTCCCGCCCCGGGACTACTTGATGTCTTTCATGGCCAACATGGTGCCATAGTCGCGCCCGCTGGGTTCGACCGCCCGCGCCACCAGCGAGGCGAACGCCTCCCTGAGCTCTGGATATTTTGTCAGCAGAGCCTTCATCACGGCCACATTGTTCTGGTAACTCTGGTTGTAGTCGGCAATACTGGGTACTTCATATTTCACGATCAGATCCAAATCATTGCCCACGACCTCAGGGAACAGGGCTGTGAGCTTATAGGTCGCCGCGGCGACGGCAAGAACCGCAGTCTTATCGTTGACCGGGAAATCGGCGGGCTGCACTTGTTGCGAGTGGTCGTAGAGTTTATCCGTGGCAGCGGTGCTCATAAATGGCAATGGAGAAATGAGCGAGCGCGCGACGACGTAATACAGCCACGCATCATGGAACTCACCTTTCTTCTGAAATGCGTCCGCCTGACTGATAAACCAGTTGCTGTCATGTCCATTGAAACGCGCGTCTTTGATGTAGAGTCCGCCCAGCTTCCAGCCGGAGCCCGCCAGTTGCAGGATTTCTGAAACCGTGTACGTAGTTTTCGTCGAAGGCGCATCGGCGATGACTACGCCGTATTTGCCGGGAGCCAAACCGCTGAGGTAGAACACCGCACTATCGGCGGTCTGCCCGTTACGCCCAAAGACGCCACAAAAAAACTCGGCGTGTGGATTCGCCGACGCACTCTGTTCGGTCAATAAGAAGAGGGGGCGAATGCTCGGCCGGGCTGTGGCCAGCGCCGCCTGATTTGCTTTGATGGTGCTTTCAATGGCCGAGAAATCGTTAGCCAGGTTCGGAATCGAATTTTGGCGCAGAGTCACGCTGTCCCCTTTTGCGATCAGGTCGTAATAGTGGACGGCAGCATTGGTCAGCGCCGACTGCGTGGCTGCGTCCATGTCGGCCGAGGTCTGGCAAGTCTCCTGCCCGGCCACCGGGGTCGTAGAAAAAACGGTTAAAGCAAGAGCGATGAAGATACTTAGAAAGATTGGCCGCTGAATTTCAAAACACCGATCCGCGAACTGGCATATCCAACCTGCTTGAGCGCACACGTCATTGACCCCCAAGAAGATATAAATACGTATATATCACTTACACCTAAAGAGGCTGCGCGTGACAGAATCCGCCAGGCAATCAGATGCCGTTTGGCTCGAATTCGACTACCCATTCGAATGCAAGAAAGGGCGGTGGATGCGTTCCCTGGTTGTGCAGAGGTGAGGTAATGGTAGTAATGGTACTGACGTACGCTGCCATCCAGCCCGGCGGTGCTAAAATGAGAGATGGCGGCGCTTCCCAACGCCAGGCGGAAGAATCCCGTCGGCGTCGAAGGAACCGGCGGTCATGAAATTGGGGTTTGCAATTTCGGTGGTGGCGGCCACGCTGTGTCTGGCCGGTGTGCTGGTTGCGGACACCAAGCCCACAGGCAACCCGGACGCGCCGGCTACTCCGCATCACAGGCACGGGATCAAAAAGACGCCCCCGCCTCCGTTGCCCTCCGGTTCGCGTGGCCCGGTGCCCCAGGTTCCGCTCGACGCGCTGCCCGCGGTCGCACCCCAGGTGACCTTCGAGAAAGGGCTGCTGACCATTGTCGCGCCCAACTCGACACTGGGCGACGTGCTCCGCGAAGTTCGGGCACGTACGTTAGCCGACATCGACGTCCCGGCCAACGTCAACGAACGGGTGGCCCTTCGCCTTGGTCCTGCGCCGGCGCGCGAGGTGATGGCCGAGTTGCTGAATGGATCGCGTTTCAATTACATCCTGCTCGGTTCGGTCGACAGTGCCAACCCCCTGGTACGCGTGGTCCTGGTGGCTAAAACCGGGCCGGATACGCCCGACGCACCCGCGACCCAAGCCAACGCGGCCCCGGCGCCCAACGCGGCCAAGCCGCAGGATGCCGCTGATGCGGATCCCGTAGACACGGTTGACCCGGTTGCCGATCAGGCCGCGACGGAGGCGGACGAGACGCCCTCCACGGACGATCCCGGCGTCAAGACTCCGCAGCAAATGCTACAGGAGATGCAACAGCGTCAGTTGCAAATGCAACAACAACAGCAGCAGCAAAACGGGGAACAAACTACGCCGGTCTACTCTCCGCCCGGTGGCCTGGCCATGCCGCAACGGGAGCCGGGTCCGCAGCCACAGCCGCAAGACCAATAGAACGAAGAAGCAGTTCCGGGCGGGCCTTGATCTGCCGTCGGTGATCGTGACCGGTTCTTCGACCTTCGAACCGCCTTCGGTTTAGTCTGGATCGGGTAGGGGGGCTGAAGGTTTTGACCCCTAACCGACTAAGGACGGTTTCCGCGGCCCTCGACCCGGGCCTGCGCAGCCGGCAAGCCGTGTGTCTGCGCCGCGAGTTCATTGTTGGAAGGGTGCAGAGTTTTCTGAAGCAGGTCCCAGTCGTGGGTCACGTCGCTTTCAGAAGCTTTCGGGGTGCCTCGTTTGAGTTCCGCGCGCAAACGCGCCTCGAGCAGTTCCTGCACGTACGGCCGGGCAGCGGCGTTAGCCAGGAGGTTGCTCTCCGCGATTCCCACACTCACCAGCTGAGAACCCCGTGGAATGCGCAGTACGGGCCGGCCCTCCTCGTCAAAATCCGGGGCGGCGCCGCGCAACAGGCGACGCAACTTCTCGGTGCGGGCCAAGCTGGTTTCGCCCCCGCCAGTCGAAGCCAGCAGATGGCTCAGTTCGAGTTGATAGGAGCGCCTGTCTTCGGCACCGAGGGGCTTTTCCAGATCGCGATCGGCGCTGTAAACCAGCGCATGGGCAGCAGGATCTATGCGCCCCGCACCCGTGCCCACATAAACGGCTAAGACGCAGCCGGCGAAAATGGGACTCGCCACCGCGCTTGGCAACATGTATTTCTTCGATTTCAGGAACGATTCCACTACCCCGTGAACCGGCACGCTGCGCGCCTCCAGCCCCGGCACCTGTGGAATCACATATCGGGAAAAGCTGAGCTGCGGATGCCGCGCGCTGTAGCGGACCAGAGTTTTCGCGACCTGCTTCGGCGTGGCGATACCGACATCGGCGATGATGCTGCGGTGCGTGGCTTTGGGATAATAAAAGTTGATCACGTCCTTGGCGAAATCGGCGCAGTTGCGCGATACCGTGCGGAAATGAGACTGGTTGCGCGAGAAATTGTATTTCTCGATAAAAGCCGCATCTTGTGCCGCCGAGGTCTCAATTTCAAAGGCATACACGGTTCGATCGTAGGAGGTGCCGACAAGTTCATACCAGTTGCCGCCCGGGGTGGCGCCGTTGGCCGCGTCCGGAACTACCTCTTCCAAATATTTGCGCCGGTATTGATCGCGCAGGAAGTTCACCAGCTTGGCATCGGCATACAGTGGAATTTCATCCTCACTGCCGACCGCGTACAAATAGGGAATCAGCGGAATGGCCAGCCAGTCGTAGCCATTCACGCCGTCGTAGCGGCTGATGACTGCACCCAATTCTCCCGGCTGGCACTTTCGCAGCTTGCGCGGAGTCTGTGCGCAAACGCTTGACAGGTAAACCGCTGCGTGACCGGTGGCGGTGAAGAATCCCAGCTTGCCGTAGGGTTCTTCCAACAGCAAGGTCGCCGACGCGCTGGCCATGGAGGCGGACAACAAGACCAGCACAAACAGTGCAGTGACCGCGCCCCGTGTTCTGCCCTCAAAAGACATGCTTACCCCTACAATGCACCCCGCAGTTAGAACCCACAATTGAGAGATTAGTTGCTGGCTATGATAATTGCGAGTTACCGAAGTCAAGTGGAACGATTCCGATTCAAAAGTACACGAACCATTGATATCAACGGTGTGCAACGGCATGAAGAATTTGGCGTAAAAGCAGGGTTAAAGCTGCGGGCAGGGACACGGAAAAGCAACAGAGAATTTGCTTGACCAAGGGCAGCAACCACGGTATGGCGAAGACCGGGTTTCCATCTCAGCTGAGTTTTTTGCGGGCCCAAATTGCGCTGTCGCGCGCAACTTCGTCCTCATCCTCGGCGAGCTTTTCGAGCAGGGGAAGAAATCGAGCATCGCCGCTATTGCCCATTGCGATAATCGCGTTGCGGCGCAGGCCGGATCTTTTGCTGCGCCGCACCGCCGAGTTGCGAAAGGTTGTGCGGAATTCTTCCTCGCTCATTTCCGCAAGCCATTCGAGCCGGGGATTCACCAACTCGGGCCGCGGTTGAAATTCCGCGGCATGGGTCGCCGGAGCTTTCCGGTTCCAGGGGCAGACATCCTGGCATATGTCGCAGCCGAAAACCTGCCGTCCCATGCCGGAGCGCAGATCGTCGTCGGTAATCGCGCCGCGCTTTTCAATCGTGAGATAGGAGATGCACTTGTTGGAGTCAAGCTGATAGGGAGCGATGAACGCCTGGGTTGGGCACGCATCGATGCAGCGAGTGCAACTGCCGCAGCGATCGGGCGCCGGCCAGGGAGCGGATTCGGTCGCCAGATCGAGCGAAGTCAAAATCACGCCCAGAAAAAGCCACGAGCCCAGCTTCTGATTGATCATGCAGGTGTTTTTCCCAATCCACCCGATGCCCGCGTATTTTGCGACCACGCGCTCAACGATGGGGCCGGTATCGACGTAACAGCGGGTTTTGATTTTCCCCTGGGTGCAGAAGGCCGGCAGCACCGACTCAACCCGCCGCAACCTTCGCATCACCGATGGATGATAATCTTCGCGGCTCCAGGCGTAGCGCGAAATCCAGCCCTGATTTCTATCGGGAACTTGCCGGCAGCAGGCGGGGGTGGCGTTGTAGTTGATGGCGCAGACCACCACGCTTCTCGCCCAGGGAACGGCGTGCGCCAGCGACGATCGCTTCAGTCTCCCCTGCCCGTCGCGGGCTTCGAGATATTTCATCTCCCCGGCGTGGCCCTGGGCAATCCACTTGGGGAAATACTTAAGCTCTTGGGCGTTGTCGACGGGAGCAACTCCCGCCAGTTCAAAGCCGGCTTCCGCTGCGGCATGCATCACCGCGCGATACATTTCAGAAGAGAACTTCATGGCCATGCGAAAACAACGGACCCCCACTCACGCCCACACCAAATTCGGTTCCAATTTGGCAATCAACTTCACTTTTTTGCCGGCATGAACATTTCCTTGGCTTGACCAGCGTATCGCCTTCTGCTCCCAGAGTCACGCAATCCACCCTGCTCGTTCTCAGAAAATTGTCTCTCCCAAGAACCATGAACGACGATTCCTGCCCCGTCGGGGCAACCGGTGCGGACCTCAAACTGGTCCCCGAGAACACCCCGCCGTCCGGCGGAAGCTGGTGCGACGCCTGCGAGGAGGGCGACACCCTCGGATACAAGATCGATGATGCGCTGGTTCGAGACTTCGTTTGCCCTGCCTGGTTCGAGAGCTTCCGCAGGGAAAGGCTCGATTCACACAATCCCTTCGAGTTGATGCCCGGCGAAATATCGGAGTGTTCAACGTGGCGGCCGGTGCGCGACGGAGGCAGAAAGCCGAGCCGCGCCCGACGACGCCCTGGCATCGCGGAGCATTGGGCGGGCGGCGCGAGCGCCGCATCGTTCCCCACGAGCGGTGGATCGACAGCCGGCTGCAGCGCAAAATCGTGGGCAATGCCGGGCAACACCAACAGCCGCTTGGGTAGTGACCTTCTAATAGCGTGTTGCTGCTATTCGGCGAGGTCTGCCGCGAACTTCTCGACCAGCTTAATGTGAACATCTGTCGGAAACGGGGCTTCGGAAAAATATTTCTTAGCGGTGAACAAGGCGTTGCCTCGCCGCTGGATACTAAACGGCGCTGCAACGAGAGGATTGAGGGTGTGGTCAAAGTCAAGATCGAAGTGGGTTAACTCGTACTGACGCCGTGGCCATAGGTATCGTTCTCCAGCGTCCGTCACAGCGTTCTGAAGATTGGTGAAAGCGGGATGAGCGGTAAGCAGGTTGATATCGCTATAAAAGACGATGTCGCTGATGTACTGCTTTCGCTTAATCATCTCGGCTTTGTAGGTTAGTCCCAATTCGTTCGCTCCCCACGTAAGTGCTTCGTCTAAAATTTTCTCGGATGCGGCGGTGGATGTACTCGTATCGACGATCAACGCGCCAGTAAAGATCGTCAGCTTGATCACGTTTACGCCGTTCCATCGTTCTTCAAAGAAATTGACTCCTTTTCTCTTCATCCGTTTCCTTGAAGCTCTGCGGATATTTCTGGAATTCAGAGCGCTCGACGATCTTGTGGATCAACTCAGGGAAGAATGCCGAGCCGTGCGGATTCAGTTCCGCGCCCTCGATGTATGCCAACACTCTAGCCGGTGGCACCGACGCAAGCTGCATTTGCCAGTTCTCCTTCCACGAGAAAAAGCCCGTGTTCTGGTGATGGCTGTTTCTTCGAGGCAGTTCCGCTAGCCTTTTCTAGCCAGGGGGATAAATCTGTTTCATTTGTGTTCGGCACTCCCGCCGTCAGTTCTCGATCCAAAGCCAGTTCATAAGCTGCGTCTCGCAAGTGATTTTCCAAAGCAAGTTCGTATTCAACTGCCCGTTCAATAAGCGGCAGTTCAGTGTCGAAACTATCCCCCCGCAGCTCTTGCATGTTAGTGTCTGTGGCACGATCAAGCACCTTGCTAAAAGGCACAAACCACACTTCCAACCCCACGGCCAGGCCATCTGCCAAGC
>JASHRB010000475.1 GCA_030037575.1 Candidatus Sulfotelmatobacter sp.
GGCTTTTTTTACCACTTTGCCGATATCAACACCGGCGAACGCATGTGGGATTCCGAAGTTTCCTCGGTCGATACGGCAATCCTTCTGTGCGGAATTCTCACCTGTCGCAGGCATTTTGAAGAGCATTCGGAGGTCAGTCTTCTCGCCTACGAAGTTTTTAATCGCGTGGATTGGAGCTGGCTCTCCGAGGATACTTCGCTTTTGCCCCACGGATGGACGCCGGAGAACGGGTTCTTGCCCTATCGCTGGGACTATTACAGCGAAATGATGATGATTTATCTCCTGGGCCTGGGTTCGCTCACCCATCCTCTGCCCACCGATGTTTGGACCGCGTGGAAACGGCTTCATTTCGAATTTGACGGCATTCGATACATCGGCTCGTTTGCGCCTTTGTTCGTGCATCAGTACTCGCAGGCCTGGTTCGATTTCCGCAACAAGCACGACGCATACGCCAACTACTTCCAGAACTCCGTGCTCGCCACCGACGCCCACCGGCGCTTCTGCATCGAACTGGGCAAGGAATTTGCCGATTACAGCGACGACTTGTGGGGCATCTCCGCTTCCGACTCGCAACAAGGATATGTAATTTGGGGAGGGCCGCCGAGTCTCGGTCCCATTGACGGGACGGTGGTGCCCAGCGCATCTGCCGGTTCGCTGCCTTTTTTACCGCAACCGGTGATGCGAGTTCTAAAAAACATTCGCACACGCTACAGCCAAGCATGGAGCCGCTACGGGTTCGTCAATGCTTTCAATCCCCTGAAGAACTGGTACGACACCGATGTGATTGGCATCGACACCGGCATCACCATGTTGATGGCCGAGAACCAGCGCAGCAGTTTCGTGTGGCAAACGTTCATGAAAAACCCCGAAGCGCAACGCGGAATGGAGCGCGCCGGGTTTCAACAGGAGCAGGCGTGATTTTGTTTTCGACAAGACTGCACTTTGGTTGCGCCCTATCTGAACTCGATCACGGCCAAGCCGTGAACGGGAAGGGTAATGCTCAGACCGCCGTTCCTGATCTCAACTTCTTCCGGCGCCGCAAGTTCGCTGGCTTTCCGCAATTGCCTGATCTGCCCCTGGGTGGGGAATCGCGGGCTGCCCATCGCTTGGTAGGCAGAATGAAAATCGCCCTGGTCGCTACCGACTCGCGAAATCACAGCTTGCTTGGTATCGGTGTTTTTCAGTTGAAGCCTCATGGTCTTGGACGAACCTGACGCCCCCGGGGGAGCGTAGTTCCACAACGCCAGAACCAAACTTCCATCGCTCCGGCGCGTGAGCAGTGCGGAATCGGAATCGAGCTGGATGCGTTCGCTTCCCAGCTGGTGCAGCAGTTTGAAAGCGTTGAACGCGGGTTTGGCTATTCCGTCTTCCGCAATGAGACCAAAACCGCCATAAAAAGGCGTTTTCACCACACCCTGTTCTTCGAACACGTCAGAGAAAGTCCAGTAGGACATCGAATCGACCAGGCCGTCACACTGGCGAATCGTGTCGGCTAGCCATGGCCCCATATAGTCCGAATCGGTCACCTCAGTCTCGTTCTTATAGCTCGCGTTGAACTCGCTCCACATCAGCGGCAGATTCGGCATTGCCGAAGACTTGATTTCCTGGTGAACCTTGCTTACGGCACGGCAAACCATGCGATCGCGGGGAATGTTTTCCTGCGTGTGGAAGACGTCTTCCGCGGTGTCGTTCGCATAGACATGCGTAGAAACAAAATCGAGCGGAATGCGCTTTTGCTGGCAATGGCCGATCATCTCGCCCACCCAGGCAGCCTGGGCGGTGGCTGGCCCTCCCACGCGAAGCCGCGGGCTCACCTTCTTAATGGCAAGCGCGGTGTGATCGTAAAGATCCCAGTACGTTTGTTGCCGGGGCTGGCCTGCCCAGAAGTCGAGATTGGGTTCGTTCCAGACTTCGAAATACCACTGCGAGACTTCATCGATGCCATAGCGATCGACGAGGTGCTCGACGAAGGCAGCAATCAACGCATCCCAACGATTCCAATCTTTGGGAGGAGAAATATTGGGTCGGTACCAGAACGCTTGATGCGCGTCGCTGGCAGCCAGCTTACTGGGCATGAAGCTAAGTTCTACGTAAGGCCGTACGCCATTGGCCAGCAGGCCGTCATAAATCTGATCGACATAGGAAAAGTTATAAACCGGACTGGCATTCGCATCTTCTTCATAAACTCCGACCTCGTCATCGAGAACGGCGTGGAAACGGATGTAGCTGAAGCCGGTAATCTGCTTTACCGAGCGCAGGTCGCTGCGATAATCGTCTCGCAGGCTCAAGATTGCGCGCCCCGAGCCGAACATCTGTTCCCAAAAATGCGGAAAGGGATGCCGAGGCGCGTCAGCGCGGATGACCATCACATCAGGGGCCGCACCGATTTGAGCCGCAAGTCCGCCAGGACAGGGAAACCGCGAGAATAGGAGCGCAAGAATGAAGATCCAGCATCGCATGGGTTGCCTGATTAAGAACCGTTCAAGATCGGTCTGCTTACGCCGCGCTGTTGCGGGATTTTGGCAACCGCGTGGGCTTTTCCTGCAGCAGTAGCTCGGTTGCCTGTACTCGCGGATGGCTGTGAAACCAACGCTCGACAACATCCTGATGCAGGAAATTTGCGATCGCTAGCAACGTCATCCCCTGATGGTGCGCCATCCAACAACGAACCGGCACAAAGCGGCGAAAACGAGAGTGGGAGCGGCTGCGTTGCGGGTTGAAATCCACCGCGTCATAAAATCCGTAGGTGCCCAGTGCGCGCTTGCGCTGCAACTTGCGCAGGTTGCCGAGCGTGGCTGCGGAATCGACCGGAAGGGCAAGGAAGGTCGCATAGGGCGCAACCACGGGGCCATCGACATCAACTTTGTGTATCGCCAGTCGGGGCACGCCAAAAGCGTGGTATTCATAATTGCCCTTTTCATCGAGCTTGAAACAGGCAGATTCCGAAATGCCCCAGGGAATGCCCATCTTCTCGGCATATGCGCGCTGCGCCCGCACCGCCGCGACCGCCGCGCGCTCAAGAAGCGTATTGGGGTAGATTCGCATCCACAGCGGCGGCATCATGTACTCGAACATGGTTCCCGTCCAGGAGAGCAAGCCGGCTACCCCATTCTCTATAATTTGCACTCGCCCCAGCTGGAACCAGCTTTCCTGCGGGATGTCATCTTTCGCGATGGCGACAAAGGAAGCCATGCGCGCTTCGCTGGCCAGCAGGTCGTAGCAGGCATTGTGCAGGTGGCGTTTCTCAACTTCGATCCCAATCGAAAGCAAGTTTCTGCTGCGGTTGAGCAGGATGCCAAAGTCCATTTCATCTGCCAGCACACTGGCCTGATTGGCGATATTTTTAAGATCTTCAATCAGCCGAACCACGTGGGCGCGCGCATCCGGCAAAAGCGCCAGCAGTTGCTGATAAAGGGCTTTACTGGGCCCCGAGGAAACTGCTTCGACCGCCTTGAGCCGGGTGGCCAGACCATCCATGTAGGCAGGCATGCGCTTGAGAGAGGGAAGATCGTCGGATCGGCCCGGCTGATGAACGGCCGGGTCATTCTTTAGCCCGGCAAACTCCGGCAGCAGCCAGGGCGCATAGATCTGGGCCGTCCGGCCAATCTGACTCAGCCGCTCCTCCGCCTGCTTCCGGAACCATTCGACCTCGGCGGCAAATTTCGGCTTGCCGGCGGTCCGGCGGATGTCTTTGAGAGCGGCCTCGGGAATATCGAGCAGATATGGCAACCATTGCTGTCCTTCGGCGCTGCGTCGGATTGCGGAGAACTTGCGCCGCGGCATCCCCCGCAGGCTTGTCAGAATGTACAAGTGGTCGAGGAACCCATCTGTCAGTTCATGCTGGAGCAAGGGCTGCTCGATCAGATCCAGGCACCCTCGTTGCAAAGTCCAGAGCGATGCCACAAGGTTTCCGTTATCTACACTGGAAACGAACGCGGGAGTGAGCGGAGCCAGCGTTCGCGTGTCGTACCAGTTGAGCAGGTGACCGCGATGGCGCTGCAAGTGAGAGACCGTATCCAGCGTTCGCAAGCTCTGCTGGGCAAACTCGGGCAGCGTGAGATAGCCGAATTCGCACGCGACCTGGCGCGCGTTGAGAAGAAATCCCAGATTGGTTGTGGAGACGCGGGCGGCCACTTTCATGCCCTCTTCCACCACATTGTCGGGAATTAGCCAGTGGTGTTCTTCGTTGCTGAACTCGGCGAAGTATCGCCAGGTGCGAAGCGCGCTCTGCCGCAGCAGCCATTGACGTTTTTCCGCGAGTTGTTTGTGTGGGGACCGGGGCGGACGATTCAGCCACATGGAGATCGGTTTGCTGCACGCCCAGAACAGCAGTATCGGCAGTGCCGCGGGAAGGGCTCGTTGATGCACGCCCCAGACCAGAAATAACAACGCCAGAGCGAGCAGCGGAGTGCAATTCAGGTACAGATCGAGAACCGTACGCTTGTCATCGGCAAGTTCCGCCTGCGCCGCGGTCTCCCACTGCAACAATCTCCGCCGGGTGATCAGACGCCGCACGATGGTCCGGACCATCGCGTCCAGCGACAACAGAGCCTGGTGCGCCAGAAATGTGATGGTCAGCCAATCGGCGATACTTGCGTCGGCAAAAGCATTCAATCCGTCGCCCAGATTCGCCGGCCTGGCGAGCACCAGGGCTCTCCCCAGATCGAATCCGAGCTGTACCAGCGCCGGCAGGAAGATGATCGCGACCGTGGCCAGAGTCCAGGCCTCCGGCTTTCCCGGCAGGCAAAGCCAGCCCAGCAGGAAGAGCACAAACAACGCGGGCTCCACCAGGCTGCGGCGCAAATTATCAAAAATCTTCCATCGCGAAACCACCGACAACGGATTCGGCACTTTTTGCCCTGACTCGTCCGGCACCAGCGGGCGCAACCACTCGGCAATTTGCCAATCGCCCCGTAACCAGCGATGCTTCCGCCGATTGTGGGCGCTGTAATGCGAAGGGTAATCTTCGATGACCTCGATATCGCTGACCAGGCCGGCGCGAGCGTAGGCGCCCTCCACCAGGTCATGGCTGAGCAGCGCATTGCGGGGGAAGCGGCGATCGAGCACGCGGCGCAGCGCGTCTACCTCGTAAATCCCCTTGCCAACAAAAATGCCTTCCCCGTAAAGATCCTGATAAACATCCGACGCCGCACGGCTGTAGATATCGATTCCCGTCTGTCCCGAATAAATGCTCGCCAGCCGGGAACGAGCCGAGCTCTGGACGCTCACTCCTACCCGCGGTTGCAAAATACCGTAGCCGGTGACCACCACCCCGAGATGGGGATCGATAATCGCCTGATTGAGGGGATGAGCCAGCGCCCCCACCATGCGCTTGGCCGAGTCCCGCGGCAATTCGGTGTCGGAATCGAGTGTGATCACAAATCGAACCCGGGGAAAAAGCGATAAGTCGCCCACCTTCACGGGGAAGCTGTCGAACTGTCCCCGGAGAAGATTGTTGAGGTCTATCAGTTTGCCCCGCTTGCGCTCCCATCCCATCCACAGCCGCTCGCGCGGGTTGTAACTGGGATGCCGATGCAAAAGGAAGAACGATCCCATCTCCTCGCCGGCGTACTTGTTGTTCAACCCCCGAATCAGATCGCCAGCCAAACCAACCAGCGGATTGCCGGCCGGCGGTTTTTCGGGAGAGTCGGGCAGATCGGTGAGCATCACAAAATGCAGATTCGGATCGTGATTGCCCAGGAAGCGAACTTCAAGGTCGTCAACCAGCTTGTGCACCTGTTGCTCATCGAGAAGCAGGGTGGGAATGGCCACCAGGGTTACGCAGTCGTTGGGCAGGCCTTCAGAAAAATCCAGCTTGGGCAAAATCTGCGCCGCCAGCACAACCGTCACGAAGAAATTAACCATCTGAACCGCGCTCTGTGAACTGGGCAGGAGCACGGCCAGGGCGGAAAGCAGGATCAGCCCGAGCGAAGTCGAGGCATCGGTCAACAGAATCACGACCCCTAGAACGATCAGCAGCGTGAGCGCCGCAATACCGGGCAGATAAAACTCGTCGGGATAAGTGCGAATCAAGGCGGGTATTCGTTCGGCCATGGAAGGGTGATAGCCGATCCGCTGCTCGAGCGCGGGAACGCCTTCGGCCACCAGATACGTGCCAATGTGAGAACGGCGCAAAGTCGAACGGGGATCGTCAGCGCGATTTTTTTGCGCCTCACGTGCCAACGCGAGCGCGGCTTGGGCGACCTCCATCTCGCTGCAATCGGAACGGCCGGCCAGCTTGACCACTTTTTTTCGGTACAGCTCCCGGCTGTCATAATCCATACGCGGATACGCTCCCGCAGGATCCTCGCGCAGGACACGATCGAAGGGGATCAGTGGTTCGAGCACCAGCTTCCAGTTGGTTTCTTTGATCTCGCGAAGGCTGAGCGCCATCTTTCCAACGCCGTGGATGTGCGCCGGATCCTGCAGCAGTTGGCGGCCGCGCTGGGCGATGTTTTCGAGCAGGATGAGGTTGAGCGCCGGAACCAGCATCCAAAGCTCGGCTTTGTCGAGAACCGTGGTGTCCTCAAAGGCCTGAACGTAATCGGTAAAACTTGCCTGGCTAAACTCAAACTCGACCGCAGTGAGGTAGTCCTCAGCAATGGCGGCCACCCGGGGAATCACATCTCCGCTGAGGGTACGCACCTGCGGTAACTTCTCTACGCGCGTGAAAGTTTCGCAAGTTTCCTCCATTTCCGACTGAATCAGAAGAAAGTTTTCGTGCAGCAAGCGGACGTCATCGCTGCCCGTCTTTGTGGGGGAATTGCCGAGAGCATCGGTCAAGGGCCGGGAGGCGCGATGAAGCGTCCGACAACGTGCGTGAAAGGACCGCATCTCCGTCTCTCCCGGCAGCCACGCCAAGGCGCGGGAGAGCTTCGAGGCGCTCGAGCGCACGCCGCAATGTTGCTCCGCGTCTTCGGCCCCACGGGTGTGAATTTCTTCGTTTTCCTTGCCCACTAGCTCCAGATGACCACTTTGCATCATTATTTTTCTTTCTAACGATAGTTCGATGCCTGCATTTCAAACATTTCCGCGTATCGCCCGCCCAAGCTGGCCAGTTGTTCGTGGGTTCCTTCCTCCATAATCTTGCCATTCTCCAGGACTAGGATGCGGTCGGCTGAACGGACGGTTGAGAACCGGTGCGAAATAAACAGCGCCATCTTTGCCGCCGTGAGTTCGGAAAAGCGATGGAAGACTTCAAATTCGCTGCGTGCGTCCAGTGAGGCAGTCGGCTCGTCGAGAATGAGCAATTGCGCATCGCGCAGGTAAGCCCGAGCCAGCGCAACCTTCTGCCACTCGCCCCCGGAAAGATCGACTCCCTGCTCAAAGCGGCGACCCAGCATCTGGTCGTATCCGAGCGCGAGCCGGCCGATGGTTTGGTCGGCCAGGCTCTTATGAGCAGCAGCTTTCACCAGCGGCAGATTGTTCCGCTCTTCAATCCGGCCGACCGCGATGTTCTCGCGCGCGGTCATCTCGTAGCGCATGAAATCCTGAAATATCACCCCGATCTCGCGATGCAGATCATCCAGGTCGTACTCGCGCAGGTCGACTCCGTCCAGCAGGATTCCCCCCTCGGTGGGATCGTAAAGGCGAGTCATCAGCTTCACGATGGTGGTTTTTCCCTGGCCGTTTTCCCCGATCAGCGCGAGCCGTTCGTCAGTGTGCAGGGTGAAGCTTATACCATCGAGCACCAGCCGCGGGTTTCCGGGATACCGGAAGGACACATTGCGAAACTCGATTCCGCGCCGGATCGGCCGCGGTACGGGCCGGGCGTTCGGTCCGGATCGGATCGTCGGCCGCATTTCGAAGAATGCCAGCAAGTCGGTAAGGAATAAAGCTTGGTCGCCAATGCCGGCGAGGGTCGAGAAAATTTGTTCGATGTTGCTGCTTGCTTGTTGAATCGCTCCCGCCAAAAACGTCAGGGTGCCAATCGTCAGCACGCCAGCGATCGTCCGCCAAATCACGAACGCATATGCCGAGTAGTAACCCATGGTGCCGAGGGTGGAGAGCAGCGACCCCGCGATCAGCTTCCGCCTGGATAGGGCTACGTTTTCATCGTAGATTTCATCTGAAATCCGGGTGAAGCGGTCGCGTAAGAAGTTGCGCAGTCCGAAAAGCTTCAGTTCTTTCGCCGCTTCCTTGCTGCCAGCGAGAATGCGCAGATAATCGAGCTGCCGGCGCATCGGCGTCTGGCGGAAATTCTTGGCGTAGCCCAGGAAAGCAAAATGACTCTCACCCAGAAAAGCCGGAACCACGCCGGCGATTAGCAGCAGCATCAGCCAGGGAGAGAACAGCATGATCGAGACCGACAGCGTGATGGTGGTGATCGCCTGTTGCACCAGCCGGCCCATGGCCTGAATCATCACCAGCCGGTCGGTAGCCTGGACCCTGGCCCGCTCCAGCCGGTCATAAAAGACCGGATCTTCGTAGGCAATCAGATCAAGGCTGGCCGCGTGATTCATCACCCGGATGCTCACATGCCGGGTGTACTTGTCGGCCAGCAATGAATCCGAGTAATCGATGGTCCGCGTCACCATGCTGCCCAAGACGGCGAGCGAGAACTCTGCCACCACCAGCCACCAGAAGCCGGGATTCACCGGCTGGTGATGCGAGACGGAATGCACAATGCGATCGATGATGAGCTTGGTGATCCAAAGAAGCGCGAGCGGCAAGAACGAGGAGAATACCCGTGCCCCCACTCCGAACAGTACAACTCCGCGGCCCGACTCCCACATGATTTGCAGAACAGCCGGAACGTTACGCAGAGCAGAGATACGCTCTTGCCATCCTTTCCAGTAACTTTCTCGATCCGCCATTCCCAGTTCCTGCCGCCCTCGAGCGTTTCACTTTCCGATGGAAGATTCTTAAAAAAGTGCCTGGAGTCTGACAGCGCCGCCGCCCTTTCCTTGTACCAACGGTCCACAGCAAAGATGCGGAAACCGTAGGCAAGGTTTATTGCTACCAATGTCGCAGCTGCTATTCGTAATAATAACTTGGCGATGCCGAATCCGCTTGCAAAAATGGGCTGGAGGGCATGGGCCGGTCGGCTGATCGGTGGGCGGTGAACCATCGAAGAGCCGGGCTTTTGGCCAGGTTTTCGGAGTGCTCGCGGCGGGTTTCCTGATGTAAACTGCCGCTATCAGTGCAAGGCGGTTCTTTTCATCTTCTTACCGGGGTGTGCGGTGCGCTTGGGCTTGTGCTTTTTCTGCCTTTTGTTTCTGATTGCGAACCCCTGTGGTGCGGTAACCGCCAGCGATTACTACAACCACGTTATCTTCGATAACAGCCTTACCTCCGATTACTACTACTACAGCGGCGGCCGGGCGGTCTTTCCCAGCACACTCCAACTGCTCTCCGGAGCGGTGCCGGTCGAGAAAAAGAACTTCTTTACTCCGCCCAATGCCTTGCGGCTGCAATGGCGCTCGGTATCCGGAGGGGCCTGGGAGGCCGAAGTGCGTGTGGTCAGCATGCGCAATCGCCCCACGAACTTTCTCGGCGACACGCTTTATATGTGGTGTTATTCGCCGCAGGAGATTCCGGCGGCAAATTTACCTGCCCTCCAGTTGGAGGACGAAGAGCACAATTTTACGGCGCCATTAAAGCTGAATGGCATCGTCGATGATCTGCCCGCCAAGCGATGGATTCAGATCCGTCTTCCGCTTAGCGAATTTCAAACCGCTTCGATCCATCCCTTCGAAGCCCGCGAGCTGCACAGCATTTATTTCAGCCAAAGCGCGGCGGATAACACCCCGCGCACGTTAATCATCGACGAGATCAAGATCGATGATCGCGGCGTCGCTTCGCCGGTGGCCCGGGAAATCAGAAAGGCCCCGCGTGCTCCGCAGAACGTCGAAGCCAAAGGCTACGACCGGCACGTCGATCTCAGTTGGGATCCGGTTTCCGGTCCTGATCTACAGAGCTATGTGGTCTATCGGTCGATGGGAAAGCAACGCTTTCAGCCCATAGGCATTCAGAGCGCGGACATTACTCGTTACACCGACTTCATCGGAACACCCGCTGTAAAGGCGTCGTACCGTGTCAAAGCCGTCGACCGCTCCTATCGACAGTCCTTGTTTTCCTCCGCGGCTACGGCCTCCACAAGAGAACTCTCCGACGACGAACTGTTGACCATGGTGCAGGAAGCGTGCTTTCGCTATTACTGGGAAGGCGCCCATCCCGTCTCGGGAACAACCCTCGAAAACATTCCGGGCGACGACCGGATTGTTGCGACCGGCGCCACCGGCTTTGGCATTATGGCGCTGGTGGTTGGGGTCGATCGCGGCTTCATCACGCGGCAGCAGGGAATCGAGCGCATGGAGAAGATTCTTGATTTCCTCGAAAAAGCCCCGCGCTATCACGGCGCATGGTCTCATTTCATGAACGGCTATTCGGCCGAAACCATGCTGGTGTTCGGCATGTTCGATAACGGCGGAGATCTGGTGGAAACATCTTTCTTAATGGAAGGGCTGCTGGCCGCACGCCAATACTTCAAAGGCGAGAGTGAAGCCGAGAAGAGCATCTATCAGAGAATCACCAATCTTTGGCAGACGGTCGAGTGGGATTGGTACCGGCATTCTGCCGACGACCGCGCCTTGCTGTGGCATTGGTCGCCGCAGTGGTCGTGGTACATCGACCATCGGCTCACCGGATTCAACGAGACGATGATCACGTACTTGCTGGCCATTGCATCGCCCACCCACGGCATCCCGGCCGACCTTTATTACACGGGTTGGGCCGGTCAA
>JASHRB010000476.1 GCA_030037575.1 Candidatus Sulfotelmatobacter sp.
GTCGAGCAAGGCGTCAATGGTTCGACGCGCCAGACGCCAGCTTACGGAAATAATCACGCCGGCAACAAACAGTGCGGCGATCGGGTCGGCCTTTCCGAGCCACTGCAGATCATAGGCGCGGCTTAACAATACGAGAACCAGGCCGAGCACGACTACGCCAGCGGACCAGACATCGGTCGAGAAATGTAGGGCATCGGCCTCGAGCGCCTGACTTTCGTATTTGCTGGCGATCCGCTCCAAGGCACGCGAGCGCCACCAGTCGACTGCCATGGAAACCAGCATCACCGCGAACGCCCAGATGGAGGGCTCAACTTCCACGCTGCGGAAAAATAGCCGCTCGATGGCTTCGTAGATGACCGAGGCGCAGGTAATCAGCAGCAATCCGGTTTCGACAAAGGCAGAAAAATTCTCGACTTTGCCGTGGCCGTATTGATGGTCCGCATCCGCCGGTTTGTCGGAGACGCCCACCGAGAAAAATGTGACTGTTGCCCCAATCAGATCGAGTGCCGAATGCGCAGCCTCGGAAAGGATTCCCAGGCTGCCCGTGGTAATCCCGACGGTAATCTTGCCGCCGGTAATCACCAGCGCGGCGGCAACGGAATTTCCTGCGACGGCGCGCTTTTCGGCGCGCATCGCGCTGGGAGAATAGATGGCCGGCGGTCCCGACATGATGGGATTATCGCTTCTGATGTGGAATTGCGCCAAGCGGATCTCACCCTCAGGCTGATTCTCGCCGGCCAATCCACCATCTCCGCAGCGCGACGACCGACCAAACCGCCTCGACTGCCCCAAACGGCCATGCTCCCTGAAGAAAACAGTAAATCGATCCCAGCAGGCAAGAAGCAGCGAAGCCCAGCACGAACCGCGGGCTGCGCCTCTCCACGGCGTAGCAGAACAACATCGAGATGGCGGCAAACAAACCAAACCACGTAAGACCATTCACGCAGTTTTATGTTCCTCGATCCCTGGTAATACGCGACGGACGGCCCGATCGTCGCGACATCGCCACTAGTTTCGTAGAGCGCAGCAATCTTTCGATTCGATGTGGCTTCGCCGCTTTACTCGTTAAGCGAACGGGTTTCCCAAGAAACTCGACAACCTAAAATGCGCCCCGCTCTATGCTTCGCTTACTAAAATTTTTGCCGCGTCCATCAGACGATCAGGGTTCCTCCAGTTGTCGAGGCTGGCATTACTGAGCACAGATGGACCCTTCGCGAGTTGCTACCATAATGCACGTGAAATTCAATCGAATTCCGTCCGTTGTCTGTTCAAATTGCGGTAAGGTTTCAGAGCCTCCCCCGGCGACAAAGCAGACCCGTTCCTTTGCCCGAAATGCCGCGCGACATCCGTCATCAGCAACAAGGATTTGCCACTCCCGAAGCCAGAAGAGTTTGAGGCTTCAAGGCAAGTTTAGGACACCACCTCATGCCCTCATGCCTTGCGGCGCTCGGCCAACGGGCCTCTATGCTAGGATTCTAGGTTCGGCTATTCAACTTCCTGATTTGCCAATCCTGGAGGAACTTTGTATGCGCAAGAGTTGGTTGCTGTGTGTACTTTTGGGAACTCTGGCCTGGGGGCAGGCTCCGGCGATCGCGCCGGCGGCGCAATCACCGGGCGCGGAAGCCAAGGCGCCGGCGGCGTCGGCTGAAGTGCCGGAAAACGCCGTAGTGCTCACGATCAAGGGTGTCTGTTCGCCTGCAGCGAAAACGTCGGGCTCGGCAAGACCGGCGGGGAAGACGGGCGCTGCGGCCAAGAAACCGGCAGACTGCAAAACAGAAATCACGCGCGCTCAGTTCGAGAAGATTGCTAATGCGATTTCGCCCAATGTAACCCCACAACTAAAGCGCCAGCTGGAGAATGTTCTGCCCCGATTCATGGCGATGTCGCAATTCGCGAAGGAGAAGGGGCTCGACAAGACACCGCGCTTCGAAGAACTCATGAAGCTGGTGAGAATGCAGGTTCTGACCCAGGAACTGCAGCGCTCGGTACAGGAACAGGCAAACAATATATCGCCCGAACAAATCGACAAGTACTATCAGGATAACCAGCAATCGTATGAACAATACTCGCTGGACCGCTTGTTTATTCCGCGCTTCAAGCAAGCCGAGCCGGAAGAAAACCCGAAGGACATGACGGACGAGCAACGAAAAGCAAAAGAAGCCGCCGATAAAGCCAAACAGGAGCAAGGCGCACAGGAACTGGACAAGCTGGCCGACAGCCTGCGGGCGCGCGCCGTGGCAGGCGAGGACTTTGTGAAGCTCCAAAAAGAAGCGTTTGCGGCCGCAGGGGAGAAGGTTGAGAATCCGACTGTGAATCTTCCCAAGGTAAGGCGAAGCGGGCTGCCGCCAGCTCATGCAGCGGTGTTTGACTTGAAAGTCGGACAAGTGTCACAGGTCATCAGCGACAACGGCGGACACTACGTGTACAAAGTGGTGAGCAAGGAAATGATTCCGCTTGATCAGGTAAGGGACGAAATCCATAACAAGCTGAAGGCCGACCACATGAAAGACTTGATGGATAAGTATACGAGCTCTTTTACTCCCGTTCCGAACGAAGCGTATTTTGGACCGCCTGCCCCTCCAGGAGGAATGATGCGTGGAGGGCCGTCGTCGCGCATGCACCCGCAGGCGGCTCCGCCGCCAACGCAACCGCAGTCACAGGGCGGGGCTGAAAAACCGTCGAGTCCGCCAGCGGCGCCATCGCAGCCTCCGGCTTCTCAAGGTCCACCGTCGAATCCGAACTGATGGCAAGCGAGAAACCTGTTGTCGTGGTCACCGGCATCGCGGGAAATCTGGGCACCAGATTGCTGCCGATGCTAGAACACTTCTCGGTAATTGGG
>JASHRB010000477.1 GCA_030037575.1 Candidatus Sulfotelmatobacter sp.
TGACACGATCGCAACCGCTCACCACAACCACAACCCATTGCTAAACAAACGAAACATCGAGGTTTCTCCCGTTGGCTGCGCCTTAACTTTCCGGCGCGGCAGTAAACTCCACGTCGGTTGGCCCGATGCCGCAAAAGCCATTTAGTTCGCCCATGCTGACCCGGTGCGCCGCGGCCTTGAGCTCCTGAGCGCGACGAAGAACTTAGCTGAGTTGGCGACTCGACAGTTCGCAAACTTTTCCTGCGTGAACTCGGCGAGTGCTTCCAGAGAGAATTTCGTGTCCATCGCATGGCCTCGTTTTCCCGTGTTTCTGCGGCTCGCGAGCGAATATCAGTGGAATCCGGCGCCTCGACAAGTTACGCCACAGACACGCAACTGTTAATTAACCGTTACGCAGGCGCGCAAGTATTTGGAGATAAGGTTGTTAAGGTTCTCAGGCTTTGCTGAGAAGTACCGGCGAGTGTTCTTGTCTGTATAACCTTATTTTTTGTGCTCCGGTTTGGGCTATAATCAGTCGCCCGAAAATGAGGTTTTTTTCGCGTGCCGGAACCACGTTTAAGAGATGAGGGTCAGGGTCGGCGGGAGAATCGTCGATCTAGCGAAGGTTTTTTGTCTCCCATCTCTGAGGAGTACGTGGAGAAATTGAACCAGATGATCCCTGCCCTCGATCCCGGGGTCGAAAGGCGCGATAGCGAACCCAGCTGTTCGGAAAAGAAACGCCAGATTGATCTGATCCTCGCTTCCCGTTCCTTTCGAAGCGCTCCCCTTCTGCAAAAGTTTTTGGAATTCATTACCGTTGAGTCCTTGAACGGCAGGCAGGAGGAATTGAGCGAGTACGCGATTGCAACTCAGGTTTTCGGGCGGCCTCAGCATTTCGATCCTGCTGCCGACACCATCGTTCGAACGCAGGCCTACCGACTGCGTACGAAGCTCAAGGAATATTACGGGAACGAAGGGAAAAGCGAGCCTCTAATTGTCGAGGTTCCCAAAGGCCGTTACATTCCCGCATTTTCGTTTCGACAAAATTCTACCGCAGAATCCAGTGAACAACCTGTAAGCGGCGAAGGCACGGCGGATCTCGGCCCGACCAATGAAATTTCCTCGCTCTGGTCGATTCGACGGGCGCCGGTGATCCTGGCTGTCGCGGTGTTGGCGATCGGACTGTCGCTGGTGGCAGGCATATTCCTGGGCCGCCACTGGTTTTCTGCACAGTCTGGAATGACGAAGGCGCCGAGTGTTCCCGAACCGTTAGATAGGTTTTGGAGTCAATTTCTCGGCAACGGTGACATCATACTTGCTTATACCAATGGAGTCTTCCTCGAGACCGAGACCGCCGATTTGTTGAGATTCCGCAATAGCCAAGCAGTTGCGGATCGTGGAGCAGTGGTGGGCAAAGAGGTAGCGCGAGCGGGCGCCCTGAACCCGGATCTCGTTGCACACGCTGGAAATCTTTACTACGAAGAGAGTTTTACGGGTACGGGCGAAGTGCTCGCAACCTACCGCCTCGCCAACCTGTTAACCCAACTTGGCGGCAAAGTTCAGGTCAAGCGTTGCCGCTTAGTCACAGTGGATGATTTACGGAACCACGACGTGATTTTTCTCGGCTCGCCATTCGAGAATGAAATTTTGGCCGATATGCATTTGTCCCAGCGCTTCAGTTTCGTTGAGCCCACCCAGCCCCCATTGTTGTGGCATGGGCGCATTGTGGATCATAAGGCTTCCGCGTCGGCTGTTTCCTACGCTCTGGAACGAGACCCGCAGTCGCAGGTTATACGTGCAGATTATGCCCTGTTCGATGTTCTCCCGGGTCCCGCGCCCGGGAGGCGAATTATGGTCTTGGCCGGCATTACTACTTCCGGTACAGAAGGCGCGGCCGAGTTCGCAACCTCCGCTGACGGGTTACGGCAGATACTCGCAGTAGGAAAAGCTTCCGGGAGCGCGAGCGAGAACAAGACGTTTCCTCGTTACTTTGAGTCATTGTTGCGCGTGGAAGCCGAAAAAGGGCTGGAAGCAATCGACGTAAAATTTGTAGACGGTAGCATTGTGCAAGTGCAGAAATGAATTAAACCTCAGGGTTTCTGCTCTCACCTTTATGCTGGCAGCCGGGGGCGAGACGCCGGCATCAGTATCGAAGCACGACCGAAATAAAGAATGATCAGACGAGCGCAGCGCGGCCGCTTTTTCTATGTGCTATGCACTGTTCTGATCGGCGCCGTTGCTTCTGCCCAGTTTACGGGCTCGGTGCAAGGCATTGTGCAGGACCCCTCGCGAGCCGGCATCGCACACGCCAAGGTGCGAATCGCGAAGGTCGATACCGGAGTCGCACAAACCGCCATTTCCGATGCGAACGGAAATTTTCGTTTTGTCAGTCTTGCCCCCGGAACTTACCAGATTACGGTGGAAGCGCCGCACTTTGCGAAAGCGGAAACTACCATCACGCTGTTTACCGATCAAGATCTGAGTGTCCCAGTCCCCTTGAAGGTGGGCACGGTCAGTGAAAACGTAACTGTGAGTTCTACTGCGCAGCTTGTCGATACCGCCGATAGTCGCAACCAACAGACGATCGAGGCGGGCGAACTCTCACAACTGCCATTGCCCGGCCGAAGCATGATTGCCCTTGCCACATTCGCCCCCGGCGCTTCGGGCCTGGGAACCATGGGCGGCGGCGTTCCTGGTGGTGGCGGTAGTCCAGGTTCCGCTACTGACAATTACTCGACGGAGACGCAAGTCGACGCCTGCGCCAACGGCCAGGGAACAGTGTCGAACATGTGGGTCGTAGATGGACTCGACGTGACCAGCAGCATCCGCCAGGGCGTATTGAATCTCACCCCGAATCCGGACGACATTCAGGAAGCTGCTACCGAGGTGAACACGTTTTCGCCCGAATACGGCCGGGCCAGTGGATTACAAATGAAGATGACCACCAAGTCAGGGACCGATCAATTTCACGGACTGGCCAGCGACTATTTCTATTACCAGCCCATGTGGGCCGGAACGGAGTTCACCAAGGGGCTGCCTTACGCGCCATTTCATGCGAATAACATTTCGGCGACCATCGGTGGTCCGATAATTCCTCACAAGCAGCTCTTCTTTTTCTTTTCTATAGAACCGCTACGCGAGTTGATCTCCACGGGAAACCAGAGCATCACCTACGCCGCACCTCAGTTCATATCGTGGGCGGAAGACAATTATCCTTCTACACTCGGAACTCAGATTCTTTCGACATACCTGAACAGCGGCGCTACTACCACTGGAGTTTCACAGACCGCGGGCCAGATATTTGGCTGCACCGCTGGACAGACTGATTATACGGTTGCAGCCGGCACTACCATTCCGTGCTCGCTGCCGATGGTGGCGCTGGGAGTCTTTAATTCCACCAACTACCGTAATGGCAATCAATATTTCGGCCGCATCGACAAGTATTTTGGCCGCGACAGAGTTTACGGCAGCTTCTTCCGAACCACTTTGAACACCAGCACCGATAATCCAATCCCGCAGTTCTACACCACAAGTGCCTACTGGGAGCGGGCGTTTCAACTTAATTGGACCCACACCTTTTCGCTAACGCTGCTGAACGTCGCCATCTTTGCGGTCAATCGAATTCAAGGCGCGCTGAACCAAATCGGAGACTTTAGCGTGCCGCTTATCACGATCACAGGACAAACCAATGGATATGGGGTTGCATATCCCCAGCTCGGGTACACGCAATACAATTATCATTGGCGCGATGTCGTCACCGAGTTGCACGGCCGGCATGCGCTGAAGCTCGGCTATGAGGGCTGGTTTGGCGAAGATATTCAGGAGTTTCAAGGATACCGTTCCGATCCCAATTTCAGCTTCAATAATCTGGTCACACTCGCGCAGGATGTGCCGACCGAGGAAACCGGCGTCATGTATAACCCTCTGACGGGCCAGCCGGTGCTGTGGCAATGGAACGCCGCGTCAAGGTCCTTCGGCTTTTTTGCCGAAGACACGTGGAAGGTGAGAAAAAACCTTACTTTGACATTAGGCATGCGCTGGGACGACCAGGGCAATCCTTATTCGCGAAACGCTACGACTGTCTTCGGGAATTTTTATCTGGGTTCGGGCGACACCTTCGACGAACAAGTTGCGAACGGATATTCCCAGGAGATTCCCCACGCGCTCGCGCACTCCATCACGAACCTATGGAGCCCGCGTGTTGGTTACGCCTGGGATCTCACGGGAAAAGGCGACTGGGTCCTGCGCGGAGGCGCCGGGGTCTTCAACAATTGGCTTACATCGGCCAACATACAAAACATTTATCGCGGGAACCCTCCCGGTCCCATCGTTCCAACTTTCACCACCACGGGAACGGTGCCCCCGAAATTTGTGCTGGGCAACGGGAGCCAGAGTCCTCCCTACGGATATACCTATCCGCCCCTGGTCGGCTCAACGTTGTGTCCAGCGCTTTCGAGCTTGAGCGGCTGTCTGGATGCTCAGGGCGGCATTGTCGGCGGCGGACTCCAGATCGGCGGCATCGATCCGCATTTGAAATCGCCGCAGACATATATCTTCGCCAGCACCTTGGAACGTAAGATTGCCAGCCGATACTCAGCCAGCATCGGCTACCAGGGAGCGCACGCAACCGACTTAGTGGGCGATGGCAATATGGCGGGCATTGTCAGTTACGGAGTTGACATCAACGCTTTACCCGGCGATCTGATCCAGCACGAGAGCCTCACTCCTACTCGCTTAAACCCAAGCTTCGGAGAAATCATCTACACGCGAAACGATCGCGAGTCCAATTACAACGCTGTCCTGCTTGATCTCAAAGGACGATTTCCTCGCGGATTCTTCGACGCTTCCTACACGCGCTCGCGCTCGAATGACGATGCCGGCAGCTACCCAGCGGCTGCAGACCCTCACCAGTACTATGGTCCTTCTCCCTGGGATGTGCCCAACCGCTTCTCTCTGACATTGAATTATCAGTCGCGAGTTTTTGGTGCTCAGAGGGGATTTATTGGCCACGCGGCTGGGGGATGGGGTATCAGCAACACGACCGTCGTCCAAAGCGGTTATCCATTTACGGTGATCACTCGCGGTCCGTTCATACCACAGTGTGTAAACGGCACCTCCATTACGAATCCGTCCGCCTGCCCATCGTTCGCCGATCCGATCGTCGGATACGCGCCGGGCAGCGGCGATTACAACGCCGATGGCGACTATGGCCAGGAGAATGGCCTGGGCGCGCCTGTTTCTCTGGATTACCCGGAACCCACCAACTATGCCGAGGCCCGATCGCGGCACGCTTATCTCAATGGAGTATTTTTTCCCGGGCAGTTCACGCCTCCCGCTTTTTTGCCGAATGGCAACGAGGGCAACGAGAAGCCGCAGCAATTCCGCGAGCCTAACTTCGCAGAGTCAGACGTCTGCATATATAAAGACACGCATGTCACCGAACGGATTAATTTTCAGTTGCGTTTTGATTTCTTCAATGTTTTCAATCGCGTGAATCTGGATAACATCGACAACAATTTTCTGGATGGCACGTTTGGCCAGACGTTGTCACAGGAAAATCCACGCAACTGGACCGTCGGCTCCAGAATCATGTTCTGAACCGGCCAACTGTGTATCCAGCCGCGTCGTCTGATTGCCTCCAACGGTATCGACGGAGCGTTCCCGAGAATGTCTATCTCAGCGGATTGACCCAAATCTGTCACATCATAGCGAGACGGCCTTTTCGCGCGATTCGTGCTAAAGTTCTCACATGGTAGTCACGGTCAACATTCCCGATGAACTCGCGGCAGCCACCAAGGCGCGCGGCTTGTCTCTAGAGGCCTGTGTCCAAGAGATTTTGGCCCAAGAGTTAGCGCGTCCGACGGAGACTCGTCAGCCGCGCACGCCAGAAGAGATTCGCGCTTGGCTCGATTCACTGGCCCAATTCTCGGACAAGATCCCGCCTTTGCCCGAGACCATCTCCCGCGATTGGCTTTACCAGGATCACGACTACATGGCGATTGCTCGTCGGGTTTGCTATCGCCGGACTCTCGTTCTGGTTGATTGTCGTAACGCACGCTGGACGGCCTTGTGTGAAAACACTGATTCTCAGGAAAATTATGCGCGAAAACAAGATGGGCGCAACCGCAATCAAGAGCTTCGCACTGCTGGTTGTGCTCGGTGCGGCGTACCAAACCATAGTTGCCTTCGCAGAACTACAATTAATTCGCGCAACAGCGGGCATGAACACGGGGTTACAAGTGTGGAGTACGTCCATCAACGTGATTGTTCCCTGACCAATGGACACCGCAAAAGCATGCAAAAAAGGAATTCTGGCATGCGAGCGAGCAGACTGCCTGTCCTTTTCGGATCGTTTCTCGCTATCATTTCCGGGTTGGGCAGCGGGCACGCGCAAAGCGCGACGCCAAGCTTCACCATCTCGGCCAGTAATGTGACCATGCCCACCAGAGGCAACGGCTCAATTCCGTTCACGCTTACCTCGGTGAACGGTTTTGCCGGCGCGGTTGTTGTCAGTTGCGGTCCTGCGAATCCGCCAACCGGATCGATCTTGCCCCAATGCAATTACACTGGCAGTCCAATCGCGCCGCCGCCATATACGCTGACCGCGAATGGGACGGTGAGGGGAAGTCTGAGCCTGGTCGCGTATATTCCTCCATGCTCCAGCCCTTGCCCCGTCAAACTCCAGCCTCGCCCGCGCCAGCGGGGAGCGGTAAACCTGGCACTGTCCGGTGCGCTGCTGCTGGGCCTGGGCTTCCGTCGCAGGGCGGCGCGTTGGCTCGCGCTGGCGCTATTCGCTGCGGGAATGCTGGCCGAACTGGCGGGAGTCATCGCCTGCGGGGCCGGCAGCATCGACGACCTCAGCCCTGGCATTTTTGCATACACCGTCTCGGCAACGCAGAGCGGCACGACTAGGAGTCAGGCGATGGTCGTGAACACGACGGTCAACGTTACAGTGCCGGCCGATATTCCCACGAACCTACCTTCCGCCAATCCTTAATCGAGGTCGTTGTTCAATTGAGATCGTTCTTCGCGCGCAACCCGGCCAGATGGCGATGGTGACTGACGTTGTCAGGTTACACAAGCTTGCCCCTTAGTTAGGTTCGCCTTTTTGCGAGTCAATGCGCGTTTATCAGGATGTTACGCCATTTTAAATCTGTCAAATCAGTTTTCTACCTGCCCGGAGGCCGCCCCAATCGAGCCAGGGCAGCATACAGTGTTTACGGTATGCGAGTTTCCGTGTGGTGAGCTAGGATCATACTCGATTGGCGTTTGGAGCGAACAAAAATAATAGGACTTTTGGCGAGTAACGAGCGTCACAGCTTCGTGTTGACCGATGAGTCGAGTTGCTCGGACGGAGAACTTCATGATTGGAAACCACAAAAACGTCGACGAAGCCTTTGAAGAGAAAGCACGGCTGCTTGATTTAAGCAATGACGCGATCCTCGTGCGGGATGCTTCAGATCGGATTACTTTTTGGAATAAGGGCGCGAGAGATATGTATGGCTTTAGTCGGGAGGAAGCAATCGGCCGAGTGAGCCACGATTTGCTTCGTACTGAATTTCCCGAGCCGCTGGGGTCGATGAAAGAGAAATTGCTCCGAGACGGGCAGTGGGCGGGAGAGCTCAGACACACTTGCGCGACGGGCGCTAAAAAAACTGTCTCTACGCGCTGGGTGGTGGAGCGCGATGCGTCCGGAAACATTCGTTCCGTTCTTGAATCCAACCGCGACATCACCGAGGCTAAACGGGCGGAGGAAGCACAAAATCGGCTTGCCGCCATTGTCGAATCATCCGATGACGCGATCGTGTCGAAAGGTCTCGACGGCATCATCACCAGTTGGAACAAAGCTGCCGAACGAATGTTTGGTTACACCGCAAACGAAGCCATTGGCCAACACATCATTCTGATCATCCCACCTGATCGTAAAGACGAAGAGAAAGATATTCTTGCCCGCATTGGGCGGGGCGAACGCATCGACCATTTTCAGACTGTGCGCAGGCACAAAGATGGCACGCTTCTCGATGTGTCGGTCACCATTTCACCGGTTCGGGACTGGTCTGGACGCATAATTGGGGCTTCCAAGGTGGCACGCGACATCACCGCTCAAAAGCGCACCGAGCAAGCACTGCGTGAGAGCGAACAGCTTTATCAAGCAGTAACAGATGCTTCGCCCATCATGATCTGGATGTCCGGGACGGACACGCTTTGCTACTACTTCAACAAGGGCTGGTTGGATTTCGTCGGGCGCACGCTAGAACAGGAGGCGGGTCATGGTTGGGCAGAGAACGTGCACCCCGACGACTTCGACCGCTGCCTCCAAGTCTACGTCAGCAACTTTGCTGCCCGCCGTCCCTTTGAGATGGAGTATCGGTTGCGACACCACAGTGGAAGATACCGCTGGATTTTTGATCGTGGGGTGCCTCGCTATAAACCGGATGGAACGTTTGAGGGATATGTCGGCGGCTGCCTCGACATACACGACCGAAAAGAAGCCAGAGAAACAATTAGAATTGTCGACGAAAGTTTGCGCCTGCTCAAGGTTCAGGACGAAGAACGACGGCGTATTGCCCGCGAATTACACGACAGTGCCGGTCAAACGCTGACGGTTCTCGGTTTGAGTCTTGCGCAATTGGTTGAGAAAGCCCAGGTGATCGCACCGGAATTGGCGAAAGAAGGAAAACACATCGAGGAGGTGGTTCAACAGCTCCATCGGGAGATACGTACAACGTCGTATCTTTTGCATCCCCCTTTGTTGGATGAGGCTGGAGTCAAGTCTGCTTTAAGCTGGTACGTGCAGGGTGTTGCAGAACGCAGCGGGATGATGATTGACTTTAACATCTCCGCAGATTTCGGGAGGCTTCCTGCTGAGATGGAGCTTGCGATCTTTCGCATTGTGCAGGAATGTCTGACGAACATCCACCGTCACGCAGCGAGCAAAACCGCTCGCATTCGATTAGCTCGTGCAAACGCGAGTGTTTATATCGAAGTGCGCGATGAGGGCAAGGGTATTTCGGCAGAACGCTTAGCGGAAATCCGGTCGCGAGGCTCCGGTGTCGGAATCGGCGGGATCCGAGAGCGCCTGCGTCGATTTCACGGCGAAATGAGAATTGAATCCGATGGTTCAGGGACGACGGTTTCTGCCACCATCCCGATTCCGAATGAAGCTCTCCTAGCGGCTTTCGAGCCGCTTCAGGCTGCCGTCTGAAGGACATATTTTAGTTGGAGTTCCTCAGGGCGCACATGAGTGCTCCGTTCCACCCCTCAGCTTACAACTGTTGAAAGCGCATTATCAAAGGGCGCCCCTCTTGGGGCAGGTTGTGGTTGTCGCACCAACACCTACGAAAAGGAGCACACTTATAAACAGTGAAAAGTATATTGGGCTGGACGATCATCAAGCAACGATGTGCGTAGCGGTGATGGATCCTAAGGGCAAGGTAGTCATGGAATCCATCCTGGAAAGCAAAGCGACAACCATTCGCGGTTTGAACAAAGATGACAACCACGATCTGAAAGGTCTGTTCAAAACGGCCGCCACCCGAGCGCGCAAGATTGGCCATTACGTTGACTCTGTGGAGAAAGGAGAAAACTTCGACGCTGAGAAACTAAAAGCACAAGCCGCTTGAGCGTCTCCGGTGAAGAACCCTGGCCATCGCCGCCCGCTTCTTTCTCGAGTGGTGGTCGGTTGGTTCTTGAGACGCTCGGGTTCGAGGGTGAGCATCCTTAACTGTAGGCGCACAAGTGTCCGTGACACTTAGCCTCCGTGAAATTCCTATGCCCCTTCGGATAACCCGAAAAAGCACTAACCACGAGCCTCAGATAGATCCATGGTTGCCACCATACAACCTCACGGCTTGATTGCGTTTCGAAACTGACCGGCGTCGTCGCTACTAAAGAAGATGCAGCTGCTGCGATGGAGCAACTCAGGTGCAGGACAGCAGACGAGCGTCTTCCATGGTGAGAGGAGTGCCAGTTGATCCCTACCGCGATCGCCGCTGGGGGCTTCCCGTGTTGCCTCTGGTCTCCTCTGCCTACATGCCGTCGCCATTACCCCGGCAGGTTCAATGGAGCTTGTTCGTTCGTCGGTCTCCATTGCCAGCGGCCTACCCCATGTAACAGTAAGGTCGGCTCCTGCAATTATCTTTTCGGGCCTGCTCAGCGTTCACTCACGCTACGGCCTGCACGCTCGCGGAGTCGCCAAGCGACCCTTTACACCGAGAGCTCCGAGAGCTTCGTCGCCTCCGCTGCCGCCTCGATTGCTACCGGGTGGAGCGAACCAGTTCCCGGGCGGGATTTGCACCCGCTGAAGTCCAGCGCTTTTCACGGCGCACTGTTTCGCCTACTGACCCACGGTACTCCGTCAACTCCCTTCATTATTGAGAGGACGAAAGAGAGGGTCTAGAGTCACCATCATCTAGACCCGTTTCTCTTTCAATCCGAAGGAGACGTGGTTAGAAAAGTGCGATTTCCCGTTTCCGCTACGGCGTAAAGAGCTCTGTGTGATCGTTGGTTTCGCCAGGGTCGCCGCCGGCGGCGAGCACTTTGCCGTTTGAGAGCTGCGTGAGCGTGAGCCCATTGAGAGACTGCTCCAGGCTGCCTGTTGGCATCCACTCGTTGGTGGACGGATCATAGAGTGCCGCTGCGGAAGTACCGGGCCCAGCAGGAGCCTCGCCAGCAACCAGAACAGGAGTCTCCCCGGCAACCAGAACCTCGCCCGTAGCAAGCAGCGCCAATGGGCCGACGACGATATTCGCGGCGCCGAGAGTCGATTGCCAGACGTTCGTGGAGGGATCGTAGAATTGGCTGTTAGCACCCGCGTCGATCAACACCTCTCCACTGGGAAGCAGCGCGGCGGTGTCTTGGCTAACGCCACATGCAGCCAAGTCAGCCGTCAAGCTCCACTGGCCGTTCGAGAAAATCTCCGCAGTGCACCCTGCATTACCTGTGCCGCCTCCCGCAATCAACACGTCACCGTTTTGGAGGAGCGTCAACTGCGAGCCGAAGCGCGCTTCGTTCATGCTGCCGGTCGCGCTGAAGGTACCCGTGGAGGGGTTATAGATCTCGGCAGTATTGGTTGGTGATTCTGGAGTGTCGTTGAGGGCTAACTCTGTTTCGCCCCCCGATACCAATACT
>JASHRB010000478.1 GCA_030037575.1 Candidatus Sulfotelmatobacter sp.
CAGATCGCTTGCATAGTCGGTAAAAATCAACGACCCCGGCGGAACATTCTTCCGCAAAAACTCGAGCGCCGCCCGCAAGTTCGCCGAGCTCTGATCGGCGCGCGCCATATACGGCCGCCGCGGCTTCCCAAACATCACGCACACCACGACGAGCAAAAGCGCAATCCCACCCGCCCGGGTAATCTTTTGCCGACTCATCCGCGCAATCGTCACACTCACTCCGGCAATCCCCGGAATCATCAGAAACGCCGCGTGCCTGCTTCCTCCATACGGATACACATGCGCCAAACTCGCCCCCGCCGCAATCGCGAACGAAAGAACCAACAGCAGCGCCAAGTCCCCCGACCGAGCCGCACCACGGCAATCCTGGCTCGACTTCACCCGCGCCAGCAACACCACTCCCGCCACAAACGCCAGCCCCATCACATCGCCCACCGCCAACTGTCCAAACAAATACTGAAACACTCCAAACGAGTGCCCGACCACAAATCCCACTGCGTTCTCCCGCGCGGCATCAAAATAAGAATTCCGCAAAAAATATTCACTCATCCATCCTTGCAGCACCGTTCTCGACTCGCCCACTCCCAGCTTGGCAATATGCGTCTTATATAAGAAAATCGCCAGCGTCGCCGCGCCCGCCTGCCCCAGCGCCCAGGCCACCGCGATTTTCGCCGCAACCCGCTCCGCAACCATCCTCACGACCGCATAAATCCCCAGCGCCGAAGCAAACAAAAACGCCGAGTAATGCGAGAGCATCGCGCCATACAAGCACGCCGAAAAGGCAATCATTTTCCCCGCAGATTTTTCTTCGAACGCGCCCTCCAGAAAAAACAGCGCCGCCGCCAGAAACATCAGCAGCAGCGGATACTGCCGGATCTCCGCTCCCAGCGCCACAATCGGCGGCAGCAAGGCCACCAGCACCAAGCCGATGAGCCCCACCGCCGCGCCCGCCGCTCTCGCCAGCCAGGTGTAAAACATCCAGCAGAAAGCCACGCTTCCGAGCACCAGCGGCATCCGCAGCCACCACTCTGCCGTGCCCATCGCCCGCCAGAAATACAGCACCACCGTAAGCATGGGAGGATGCGACGCGGTCAAGCTCTCCCGGTAAGCCATCCCCAGCGACACCTGATTCGCCAGCCGGAAGTGCAGCGCCTCATCCGCATTGAGAAACGTTCCCTGGGCCACCCACATCCGGGCCAGAAGTCCGCAGAGCGTAACCGCAATCGCAGCCAAATTGAAATCGGATTTCCCACCCGTCGCGGTTTTCGACGAGGACGAGCGGGACTTCATGAAGGCAGAATCTATCGACGCACGATTTCTCAAGCCACCATCACTGTACAACCTTTGGGCGGAGAAAATCTTGGCAACCGCCGTCCCTGACCGTGAAAGAGCGGCCCTGAAGGGCCGCGTCAGGTTCCCCTCCCGGTGATCCTACTGCTTTTCTCAGAGAACACTTTGCATCCCACTCTGCATATTTTCAAGCGTCTGGCGGAGGGCCAGCCGGAATGGCTTGAGACGGTCTCAGGTACTTGAGGAAGCCAAGGCCCTTTCGACTCGTTTGAACTCGAATTCTCCTGGGAGCTATTTCATCTACTCCGTGGCGGATCAAACGGTTGTCGTCCCAATACAGACACGACAGAACCCTCGTCCGAACTGAGAGGATTCTCCTGGCCTTCGACCATTGCCGTGAGCATCGCTCGACCACTCTTTCCCAACACATCACTGGCGACCGATCCCAATTTGATGTTGGCCTCTTCCAAGATCTTTTGGATTCGGTTCTTCAGGCGTGAGCGTTCGCCCACCAAACTGGTGCGATCTCGACTGAGTTCCCGCAAGTCTCGTAACACCGTATGGGGCACAAAACTTGGCTTCAGCAATCCGTGCTGCAAAAGTTGAGCAATCCACTCACTGTCTTTGATGTCAGTTTTTCGTCCCGGTACGTTCCTCATGTGTGTGGCATTGGCCAGCAGCAAGTCAAACTGCCCTTCCAGCAGGTTCCAGACCGGGCGCCAATAAACTCCCGTACTCTCCATGGCTACATGGGTGACGCCCAGACTTCGCAACTAGTCGGCACAGTTCAGAATTTCCGAGGTGGTGGTCGCGAACTTGCGCAGATGTTTCTGTTCCTTTCGGCCTTCTTCCCGGATCAGTACACAGACCGTGATGCTTCTCTTGTGAATGTCGACTCCGCAGCACCGCCAATGTAGCACTTCCATAGGCCCCTCTCTCCTTGAGCAACAGCGGAAGGGACGCCTGAATCAAGATAGTCTCTCCTACGCGCTCCCCATCGAAGATGAGGGCTACAGTCCGTTGTTCATAACGGCGTCCGGGTCAAACTAAGACCGCGGGTTCTGGCGACTCCAATGCTAGACGACCTCTCCAGCCGCCGCTGCTATTCCCAACGATAGAATCACCCTGCCACCATCACAAGCCCGGCTGCGAGTGCCCCGTTTCATTGTTCGTTGTGCCTGAAGGGCATGAGAAACTAAGCTAGCTACACCCGCTGGTGCTGCCGCAGCTTCCGCACCGGTAACAGCTGCCATTCCGTGTCATGATGCTGCCGCAGAAGCTGCACGTCGGAGCGTCTCCCAAATCGACAATCCCCGCCAGCGCATCGGCCGCGTGAATGGCTCCACCCGCGACCGCGCTGCGGACATCAGGCTTCGGCTCGGCCGATCCATTCAGATCGCCGATCTCCGATGGCTGAGAGCTGACCGCTGAAAGCTTCGGTCGCAAATTCTCAAACAGCATCTGCTGCTGTCCGGTCAAAAACCGCATCTGCAGCCAGCGGAAGATGTAGTCCATGATCGACTTGGCAAATCCGATATCGGGATTCCCGCTCCATCCGCTGGGCTCAAATCGGGTGTGCGCAAACTTCTCGCAGAACACTTTCAGCGGCACGCCGTGTTGCAACGCGAGCGATACAGCCAGGGCAAAGCTGTCCATGAGTCCCGATACAGTCGAGCCTTCCTTCGCCATCTTCACGAACAGCTCTCCCGGCTCGCCGTCGGGATAAAGGCCAACCGTGATGTATCCCTCGTGCCCTCCGATGTTGAACTTGTGCGTAATCGACGCACGCTCTTCCTGCAGTTTGTGCCGCACCGACCGCGGCGGCGCATTGAGATTCGGTTCTTCCTGTGGTGCGAGGCGGGCGCCCTCGCCCGCCTGGTTTCCAGTCGACGCCGTCTTGCTCCCCGCCGCCGACAATGGCTGCGATTGTTTGCAGCCATCACGATAGATGGCCACGGCCTTGATCCCCAGCTTCCATGCCTGGAGATAAGTTTCCATGATGTCTTCGATGGTTGCATTGGCGGGCAGATTGACCGTCTTCGAAATCGCCCCGGAAATAAAAGGCTGGGTCGCCGCCATCATCCGCAGATGCCCCAGGTACGCGATCGACCGCGTTCCCTTGGCCGGCTTGAACGAGCAATCGAACACGGCCAGGTGATCGTCTTTAACATTCGGCGCGCCCTCGATCGTTCCGGTCGCGTCGATGTAGCTGACGATCGCATCGGTCTGCTCATGCGTATATCCCAGCTTGAACAGCGCCGACGGCACCGTCTGATTGACAATTTTGATCATCCCTCCGCCCACCAGCTTTTTGTATTTCACGAGCGCCAGATCCGGCTCTATTCCAGTAGTGTCGCAGTCCATCATGAAGCCGATGGTGCCGGTGGGGGCGAGCACGGTGACTTGCGAATTGCGATAACCGAATTTTTCGCCGTGGGCGAGAGCTTCGTCCCAGCAGGCTTTAGAGGCGGAAATCAACTCGTCAATCTGAGCGGCGGCGGAGTTTCGCTCCGCCGGACGGCCGGGGGCGGCCGTCCCCGCATGAGCTCCGATGTTGTTGACCGAGGCGCGGTGCATGCGGATGACGTCGAGAAAAGGTTCGCGATTGATGTACCAGCCGGGGCAGGCTCCGCCGGGAAAAGCTGCGCAGCTTGGCTCCGCCTGCACAATCCCTTCGACTCCGCCCAGGGAGGGCGAGGCGGCTGTTCCTCCATGCTTCATGCCGCTTCCCAGATTTGTCTCTGACAGATTCTTTTTGGTCGCTTCCGTGGCTGGCGTCAGGGGCTGGCATTGTTCAGCAATGCGAGAACTTTGCAGATAGGCTTCGCCGCACATGATGGCGGTGACGCAGGCGGCGTAGTCGCGGCCGGCGTCGGAGTCGTAGGGCAGCCCTGCGGCCATCAGCAGCGCACCGAGATTGGCGTAGCCCAGGCCGAGGGGGCGGTAGTCGTGCGAGTTGCGCATGATCATTTCGGTCGGATAGCCGGCGTTATCGACCAGAATTTCCTGCGCAGTGATCAGGATGTCGACGGCGTGGCGATAGGCTTCGAGGTCGAAGGTGCCGTTGGGAGCGAACTTCAAAAGATTCAAGCTCGCGAGGTTGCAGGCGGAGTCATCGAGGAACATGTACTCGCTGCACGGATTCGACGCGTTGATTCGACCGGTGTTCTTCGAGGTGTGCCAGCGGTTGACGGTGGTGTCATATTGCATGCCGGGATCGCCGCAGTGCCAAGTGGCTTCGGAGATCTTGTGCAGCAGGTCTTTGGCTTTGTAGGTCTTCATGACGCTGCCGTCCTGAATCGCCTTGGTTGAGAAGTCGGTGTCGCGGACGACGGCGTACATGAAGTCGTCGGTGACGCGGACGGAGTTGTTGGCGTTCTGGAAGAAGATCGACGAATAAGCGTCGGAGTCGGGATGCGAGCCGTCGTATCCCATGGCGACGAGCGCGTGAGCTTTGGCTTCTTCTTTCTGTTTGCACTCGATGAAGTCGACGATGTCCGGATGGTCGACGTTGAGGATGACCATCTTGGCGGCCCGGCGGGTTTTGCCTCCGGACTTGATGACGCCGGCAAACGCGTCGAAGCCTTTCATGAAGCTGAGCGGACCGCTGGCCGTGCCTCCGCCCGAAAGAGCTTCGGTGGAGGAGCGCAGGGGAGAAAGATTGGTGCCTGTACCCGATCCCCACTTGAAGAGCATGCCTTCGGTTTTTGCCAGCGTGAGAATCGAATCGAGCGAGTCTTTTACCGAGTTGATGAAGCAGGCGGAGCACTGCGGCCGCGTATATCCGGCGACGCCGAATTCGACCTGCTGGGTGTGCGGATTCCAGTGCCAGTTCTGGCCGTCGGAGTTGGGCTCGATGCGGTCGCATCCGACGTTGAACCAGACAGGCGAGTTGAAGGCGGCGTACTGGCGAAGAAGAATGTGCGCAAGTTCATCGTGGAAGGCTGCGCCGTCCTCGGGAGTTCTGAAATAGCCTTGCGCCATGCCCCAGTCGCGGATGCTCTCGGCGACGCGGCTGACCAGCTGGCGAACGCCGGTTTCGCGCTCGGGCGTGCCGATTTTGCCGTGCAGATATTTCGAGGCGACGATGTTGGTTGCGGTCATCGACCAGTCTTTGGGGATTTCGACATTTTTCTGCTCGAAGATGACGTTACCGTGAGCGTCAGTGATGGCGGCGGTGCGGAGTTCCCACTCGAGCTCGTCGTAGGGAGACACGCCGGGCTTGGTGAAGAGGCGGCGGAAGGTCAGCCCGGTAGCGGTCTTTTTTGCGGGCGTGATCGACGTAGTTTCAACAGGAGTGGTTTTGAGCTCCGGCATGAGTTTCTCCCTTCATCATTAGATTCTAGTCAACATGAGCCGATTCCGGGGATCGGGTGATACGGATGTTGTCCACAACAGATCTTTCGCCTGTTCGGGGCCAGATTTCTTTTCTTAACCATCTAACCCATGGCTCAAGCCGTGGGCCGCAATCTCGCGCCGCCTTGGCGAGCGGGGCTAAAGCCCGCTTATCTTCAAAAATCAGTCTCTTTCGGCATAGCTCAAGCCACAAGCCCTGATACGAATCACATGAGGCGCGCTGAAGCCGCGCCCTCAAAAACCAATTTCGCATCGCCATCGCAGCGCCGAAGGGCTGCGCCACCAAAATCCTCGCCATCCCAGCTTTTGGCATTTCTCGGAGATTGGCTCCCATCAAACCTTCCGGCTTAGAAGCCAGAAGGGAGCGGGTGAGGACAATGAAGATTCTTGTTTGTGCCCGAATCGGTACGAGTTCCCGCAAACATTGGCGCTGTCTTGGGGCCGGCTGCATCAACTCTTGCGTCGGCCGGCCGCGACACGGGCGACGGCGCCCGCGTCCCATTTTCCCAAGCCAACTCCAGAGATGATGAAAAATCGGGGGGAAGGCCGCTGGCTTTTTCGGCGGAAGTGCGCACCCACTGATTGAGCGCGGCGCAGATGCTGCGGCGCTGCTCGTGATCTTCCACAACGACAAACCGGACGAAGCAGTTGCCGGAATGAAGGCGCGAGCGCATGGGATTCGCATAGGTAAACATGCGATCGAGCACGAAGGCCATGTTGTCATCCTCGGAGAATTGGAGGACGGCGAGCATGCGGCGGAATGTGGTCTCAGCGGCTGAAGCCGCGGGTTCTAGCGATCGGGTGTCGCAGCGCGGAAGGGCTGCCCCAGCCGAAATCTCGTCGCCAACCTGACTGGCAACCGCTGGAGACCCTTGGCTCCGCTCGAGACTGCGGCTGCCGGGAGGGCAAAGCGGCGCAATTCCTTCGGCGAGCGCGAAGATGCCGGGTTTGCTGGGGACGACGAGCAGACTGTGAAGCGAATCGCAGCGGAACCAGCGGGACCATTGCAGATGGCGCGGGTCGACGGGGCGGTTGAGGCCGTGGCGGGCCAGAGAATCTGTGACGAGGCGGGTTAAAGCTTCCATCTGGGCTCCTCGGGGCAAAAGCCCCGGTTCGTTAAAAATTGTTTCCCTTTGGCCCGGCTTGAAACCGA
>JASHRB010000479.1 GCA_030037575.1 Candidatus Sulfotelmatobacter sp.
AGCTCGTAGTCTGCCGGAGAGCGCAATCCGGGGTTAGGGCTTGGTCTCCAGCGGGTGTTGGCTCTTTTCGTAAAATTCGCTCTGCAATTTCAGGCTCACATCGTCGGCTTTCACGGCGCGAATGGTATTCACGACGGCGTCAATCCACCAATCCATTTGCACTTGGCCGAGTTGGGGGGTGGCGGCTGATCCGTCGCCGGCATAATGATTGGGAAAACGCGCATACCACCAGATCCCGGTGTAAACATCTTCGGGTAAATTCTGGCGGTGCTGATCGGCTCCTGATTCCTGGTGGGCGCGATCCATGTGCACCGTGTCCGGACGCGCAATCAACATCTTCGAGGTCTCGCTTTCCCCGGCATGCCAATCGGGGGAGGTTTTTGGCATCAGCGCCGCGTGATCGGGCGAGCGCTTGTCGAAAACATAAACCACATAATCGTGCGGTTTGTCGAGCTGGGTTTGCGCGAAATAGGGCAGCAGATGCTCGTTTCCACCATGGCCGTTGACGATGATGATCTTCTTGCAGCCGTTGCGCGCCATCTCGTCAGTGGTTTCCTGCAGCAGCGCAAGCTCGATTTCGCCGCTGTAGGCGATGGTTCCGGGCTGGTGGCGGGCTTCGGCAATTTGTCCGAAATAGTAGTCGGGAAAGACGATGGCATATTCTTTTTCGGCGGCATGCAACGCGGTGTAGCGAACGTCGAGCAGGTCGGTGCCGAGCGGCAGATGCGGTCCATGCTTCTCCAGGATTCCGAAGGGAAGCAGGCAGGTGCCTTGCGCGCGCCGAATGCCCTCGCTGAAATCCGCAGCCGTGAGTTCTTCCCAATGAACCGAGAGAGACGACGGCGGGGGAGACGCTTGCGAGCGCGCCCGGGGACCGCTTGCCACTAACAGCACCGCCAGAAGCGCGAGCAGACGGAGATTGGTCATTGCCTGAGTATGGCCTCAACCCGATAGCATTACAACCCCGGTTCGGCCCAGGGCCGCAGCCTGGAATCGAATGTTGGCCCGGAAATGCCGCCCGAAGCGGCCAGGAAAACTTCGGATAGGAAGCCGTTTTTAGGGTGCTTCGATCAGTTCCATTTTGCCCTCGCGAGTGCGGTGCAGAATCATGAGTTTGCCTTTGCGGTCGCGGAAGACGAAGACGTCGCGATCGCGGAAGTGGGCTTCCTTGATGGCTTCTTCGAGTGTCATGGGGCGCAGAGCGACGGCTTCGCTGGAACGAACCAGATGTACTTCTGTGGTTTTGGCCACCGCCGGAAAGCGATGCACGGCCACGGGCACGGCGGTTTTTTCGGTGAGTCCGACTTTGGTTTGCACAGTGACCATGGGCGGGTTCGCGCTTTCCAGCACCGCCGGCTCGGCGGCGTGGCGGTTCCATTTCTTGGCTTCTGCGCGCCTGCGGGCGGAAAGTTTTTTCGACTGCCACCGTTTCTTATATTTCACCGCCTGTTTCTCGAGATGGTCGAGGGCTTGGTTGACAGCGATGCTCATGTCCTTGGCCTGGGCGAGGCCCACGAGCGGCCCGTTGCGCGGGCTGATGGTGATCTCGGCCTGGTGGCGGTGCTTTTCGACGGCCAGGGTGACGTGGGCTTCAAATTTATCGCCGAGAATTTTGCGGATTTTGTTGAGGCCGGTTTCGACTTCTTTTTTTATGGCGGGAGTGACTTCGTAGTGACGTCCGGTGTATTCCACGTTCATGAAGTGGGGGTCTCCTTGCGCAGGCTGGCAGCGATTTTTGATAACCATGCTCGCCTCGCGCCCCATTCCGGCGCGCTGGCTCGCCCGGGTCCTGGGCTCAGCAAAAACCGCATGGCTCAGGAGGACAACGCTTTGGGTTTTTCATGGGAATTATGACTTCACTCTTCGCTGGTGCGTGCTGGGAATACGCATATCCTCGCGATACTTTGCCACCGTCCGGCGCGTAACCTGAATCCCTTGCGATTGCAAAATTCGCGTCAGCTGCTCGTCGGTGAGCGGACGCGCCGGATCTTCTTCTTCGATCAATTTCTTGACGCGCCGTTTCAGAATTAACAGCGAGGTATTGCCACCTTCCGGGCCCTGCACGCTTTCGCTGAAAAAGTAGCGCAGTTCGAAAACTCCCTGAGGAGTGTGCGCGTATTTGCTGGCAACCGCGCGGCTCACGGTGGAAGGATGGACCCCGATCTCTTCGGCGACTTCCTTGATCATCATGGGCTTGAGGAAGTCGATGCCTTTTTCGAGAAATTCATACTGCCGCGCGACAATCGAGTAGCAAACTTTGGTGATGGTTTGCTTGCGCTGCTCAATGTTCTTGATGAGTTGGATGGCGCTCTTGTAGCGCTCTTTGACGTAATCGCGCGTGTTTTTGTCGTTAACGTCGCGCGTGAGCAGGCGTTTATAGGCGGGATTCAGGCGCAGCTGCGGCAGATCGTCATCGTTCATGATGACCAGCCACTCGTCACCGTGCTTGACGAAAGCGACGTCGGGCTCGATGAGACGCGCCTGGACTTTGTTGTATTGCAGCCCGGGGCGCGGATCGAGCGTGCGGATGTAATCGAGGGCGTGCTGCAGGGCCTCGGGCGGGCGCCCGATGGCCTTGGCAATTTCTTTCTGCTGCTTGCCGGTGAGCGCGCGAAGATGCTGATCCACAATGGCGACGGCATCCTGCAGCACTGGCGCGCCACCGTTGGCGGCCTTGTCTCCGTTCTTCTGATGGGCCAGCTGCGACTGGTGGTAACGAAGTTGCCGCAGCAGGCATTCGCGAAGATCGCGGCAAGCGACGCCGGGAGGATCGAGTTGGCGGACCACTTCGAGAGCCTCGGTAAGATCGGCGGCGGCGAAGCTGGGTTTGTGAAGGGGGCGCGGCGCTTTGGTTTCGGGAGCGGGGGCGACGGCAGCTGCCGAACCGTTGGGCGCGCTGTCGAGTTTTGCCGGGGAGCCTTCGGCGATGCCCAAGATGGCCGGGTTTAGGTACGGCTCGGTCCACAGCGATCCCGGGGCAGGCGCTTCGACTGCGGCGGCGCTACCCGGCCGCGAGGCACCGTCGTCGCTCAGGATGACGCCGCTTGGGTCGTGGGCACGGGAAGCGTTGTGAGTTTCGGATGCCGTCTCGTCCGGGGCTCCTTCCGCAGACGGCGGGGTTGCCCCTAATCCCAGGGCGGCGGCTTGGTTGACGATCTTGCTGGCCGCTTCGGCATCGGCCTCGGGCGTTGACGGAGCCGCCATGCCGAGCATTTCTTCATCGCTGGCGATGAGATATCCGTCTTCGTTCAGATTACCGATGATCTCTTCGGCGGCTGCGCGAACTTCAGGTCGCAAGTTCAGCGCTCCGATCTGCCACATCAGGTGATCGGTGAGGGTGGTCGGCTTGGAAAGAAAATTCTCGAACGAAGGGCGCTCGATCTCTTCCATTTCGCCGCGAGTGCGATAACCGGGGTCGAGATAGTCCTGGAAGAACGACCCGAAGTCGATTTCTTCGAATGGGTCTTTCTTTTCAGCCGCGGTGATGGGGTTTTCTTCGCTGGTGGCTTGCGCGGCCCGCTCGCGGTCTTCTTCTTTGCGTCCCACCTCGTCGATCAGCGGGACCGAATCTTCCAGCTCTTCGAGGACCGGGTTCTCGACCATCTCGGCGTTGATCATGTCCTTGAGCTCGAGCTTGTTAAGCGCGAGCACGGAGACCATCTGCACCAGGCCCGGGGTGAGGATCTGGCGCTGGGAGAGCTTGACCGATAGTTTGTGCTGCAGTAACACCATGTCTTTAGGTCTTTGCTCGTGGCTTTGTCTTAGTCGTGCACTCCGACAGCGCCCGAAGGCGCTTCGCTCAGCGGTCCCAGTGTGGCCCGGCTTACGCCGTACCCGGCACGAACCTGACAACTCGCTCAGCGCGGTTGCGGCCGCGTCTTTCAACCCCTGCTTCAGTTTGGCAAACGAACCGCGACCACTGGCACTGCTCACCCAATGACGAAAAAAACCTCCGCCCCTTACTCCAGCTTGTTGAGCCGATCGCTCTCGGGCCCACGTTGGCGCCTCTCCCAAGGTCAAGCAGTCTGGCCGTCCCCGTTTCACCCCCCCGCTCACACCAACGAAAAGCTCTCTCCCAAATACACGCGGCGGACTTCGGGATCGGCGGCCAACTGTTCGGGCGGGCCGTGGCGGAAGATTCTGCCGTCGTCGATGATGTAGGCGCGATCGGTTACAGTCAAAGTTTCGCGCACGTTGTGATCGGTGATCAGCACCCCGATGCCGCTGGCCCGCAGACCGCTGATAATTTTCTGCAGATCGAGAACGGCGATGGGGTCGATTCCGGAAAAAGGTTCGTCGAGGAGGATGAACGTGGGATTGATGCACAGGCAGCGCGCAATTTCCACACGGCGGCGCTCGCCGCCAGATAAAGCGTAGCCGCGATTGCGCCGAATGTGCTCCAGACCCAGTTCGTCAATAAATTTTTCCATCTTCTCGCGGCGCTCGTGCCAGGAAAGAGGTTGCGCCTCCAGCACCGCGAGGATGTTCTCCTCAACCGTGAGTTTGCGAAAGACTGAAGCTTCTTGTGGGAGATAGCTGATGCCAAACTGGCGCGCCCGCAGATACATGGGAACGCCCGTGATGTTCTGACCGTCATACATCACGCGGCCGGTGTCCGGGGGGATCAGACCAACGATGGCGTAAAAAGTTGTGGTTTTGCCGGCGCCGTTGGGGCCCAGCAGCCCTACCACTTCGCTCTGCTCGAGCCGCAGACTGACACCATTTACCACGCGGCGGCCACGGTACGACTTGCCAATTTCGTCTGTGGCCAGGGTACGCATTTTGCTTGCCAATTGCCCACTTTAACGGGCCACCCGCGTTTGTGTTACCACAGGAGTACTTGCTTCGCCTTCTACCAGCACCCTATCATCCGCCCTAAAGAAAGTCAACGAATCGCCGGTAATCTTGCCCCGTTCGGCATCAAAAATGCTAGGCGGACCGCCGGTGAGGACGAATTTATCGTCGGAGGCCGTGTAGACCAGCTTCTGACCTTCGGCTCTGCGGTTGGGTTGCCGGATGACGACGTTGCCGGTTGCGACCATGTGGTCGAGCCGACTGGGAGTGGCAAGTTGCTGAGGGGTAGTAATTTCGTTGCGTGGGAGCAGATACGCATCGGCGGTATTGGCGGTTGCGGTAAAATCGGAGCCCTGGGCGGTTACGCCTTTTTCGTAATGAGCGCGGCGGTCGGAGTCAGTATAGGTTAGGCGCGACGAAGTGATTTTGACGGTTTCCTCGGCTTGATTCTGCACCTGTTTGTTCGCCTTCTCTTCGGCTTTTCCGGACTGTTTTTTCGCAGCCGTCTGGGCATTTGCCTGGACCAATACCGTGGAAACAGGCTGGGCAGCGGTTCCCTGCGCGACCAGAGAGCGCTGATCCCGATCGAACTGAATGGACGGTGCGGTGATTACGTTCGCGTCCTGCCAAAGGCGGGCCTTCCCTTCGTACAGTGCGATTGCCGGGGATCCATGAGCGGTCATTTTCGCCGCGGTCACGTGAATGGGTGACGCGGAGGCGAGCCATGCGCCCTTCGGCTGTTCTTTGAGATCGCTGTAAGTGCTTTTCACATCGCCGTCGGCGAAAGCGTCGCTGGTGGCGCGATCGATGCGGATGCTGCGCGCTGTAGTCTCCATGCCGCCATCGGTCACGCGAGGACTTCCGGCGAGCACCAACACCTGGTCGGAGGGCGTGTAAATCGCTTGCTCAGCCCAGGCTTGCGTTCGTTTGTCGAGCGGTTGATGGTCGCTGTACGCTACGCTTCCCTGCTGCACCAGCGAAGAAATTCCGCCCTCGGCCAGGAAACTCGCATCGACGGTTTCGCTGGTGCTGACTCGGTCGGGCGAGCCGGGCACCGAGTTCACGATCCTGGCATCGGGCGCGCCGTGGATCGAATCCAGGCGGCTCAAGAGCTTTCCCTTGGGGGTGGCCGCGGGAATCTCGGCGAACTTCGCTTCAAACTGACCGGCGGTGATGACGGTTCGCTCGGGCGAAGCGGATGCCGCCGTGGTGGCGGCTGGCGTGATCAAAATTTGCGCCGCGCCTGAAGTGACGGCGTGATCGAGGTGGTTTCCTTTGGCGAGAAAGAAATCGATGGTCGGCGCGGTGACATCGAAATCCTGGGGGGGAGAATTCCTGCTGGCCTCGCCGCTGACCCGAGCCCCATGCTGAGCCAGCCGAACGCCGTCGGTGGCGCGCACTTTTTGCAACTCGTTCTGTCCCGAGAAATGCAGAATCGCTTTGCCCGCGTCACCCTGCATGGGCCGCGAGCCAGGACGCTCGACATGCACGTTGCCGGTCAGAGTCGCGGTTTCGAACCGATTCTGTTTTCCCGTAAGAAACATTTCGCCTTGCTCGGCGCGGGCGCGCGTCCGATCGTCGTCTGCCCCGGTCGATTGCGCGGTCACATTTCCGGTGGCCAGCACCCGTTGTACTTCATTTTCCGGTCCAAGGAAAAAAGTTGCCTGATCGGCTTCAATCGTTCCTGTCGAGCGTTCGAGGCGAGGATGATCGAGCACCACCACTCGCGGGTCGCGCCGGATGAGGCCATGAGTCGCCAGCAGTTTCTCGTTTTTTCCGGCGAACGCGACCTGCACCTGGGAGACCAGTGTAAGCGTGTTGGTCTTGGCGGAATAGAAGACTCCGACGGCCGATCCGGTGGCCTGCGGGGTCCGGAAGTCGGCGCGAGCCTCGGTGTGAGCGTCGCCACTTTCCTGGTTGAAGACCAGGTCACGGGTTTTCAGATGGATCGGATTCTTCAGCTCTTCGGGAGTGCTCTGGTCGGGCGCGGCTTCGCCGCTGGGATTGGCCTGCAGATCGATCTGGACCTCCCCCCGAGCGACCACATTGCCCGAATCTTTGTCATAGGTAAAATCGTCGCCGTAGATCTGATCGAAACGGGAAGAATCGCGGCCGTAGAGGACAATACTCACGTTGTGGAGCTCGGCGCTGCCGTTCAGCTTGAACTGCTTCAGGTTGCTGGCCCGTATGGTGAACAAAGTCCGTCCCCCATCCGATTTGGAGAACTGAAATCCGGATGCGGTTTGCTTGATGCCGATGCCGATTCGGTTGGGGACTTCCTTCAGAACATTGCGCTCGCGCAGCCGGGCGTAGGCGTATAGGCCGGCGATGACCGCGATGAACAGGAACGCGATCGCGATCAGCCAACGGCGAAGGTAATAGATCGGCAGCGGCATCCTGCCATTAGTGTACGGCAGGACTCCCGCTGCTCCGGAGCGGGGGTGCGGGAAGGCCATCGGGATCAGCAGCCGCTTGCCTGGAAGCATTCGCATCGCCGTCGCACGATGGCGACCGTCAGCCGCGCCCCCGGCGGGTTGCGGCGAACCGGAAGCAGCGGGTTTTCTGCAACTGCCAGCGGCTCGGATTCGAATGGCTGTTCGCCGGCCCGTGGTTTGCGGCGGCGCCGCTTGGAACCGTGGCAGTGCGCGAATCTTCTCCCAGCCCTCAGCTCAAGTTGCGCAGTGCGGCGGGAACGCCGGTTGGCGAATTTTGCCAACATCTTTCCCCAGTGGTGTTTCGCCAGCCAAGCAAAAACGGAAATCGTCCACGTTGAGAAAACCGGCAACCGTCGATTTCCCCCGTCCGTCCGCCTTCAACGCCTATTGGCCGCACTCCCTGAAATCGCACAGCGTGAGCTCCAAGCCGCCAAACTCAGGATGATCGTTTGTTCCGATGGTGAAGGCAACGTCGATCGCGTCTCCGGCGAGAAGCGGGGATTGGGCGAGGCGTTCGGCCATGTGCCAGCCCAGGGCGTCGAAAGCCATGTTCAATCGGCGATTCTCCCCCCTTGGCTGCGCGCTGTTGCTCGCCCCTGGTGCCGTGGCTGCGGCTTTCTCGGGGCGGGGGAGGGCGGCGCCATGGGGAGGACATTGGGGCGCGGCGAGAATGGCCGCAGGCGAAAGTTCTCCCTCGTCTGATGGGTTTTGCTTGGTGGGCCAGAATGGGTGAGCGTTTTCGCCGTCCGCTTTCAGTTTCAGCTTAATGTGCTTGTCCTTTAAAATTTTGGGCGGAGCCGTCACGCGCACATGACGCGCGACAAATGCCGGCTCGCGATTGCCCGTCCCGTAAGGCTCGAGCAGACGCAAAGCCTGGTAGAGCGCGGGACTGACTGCATCCATATCTATCTCCGCTGCGACATCGAGCACTGGGTCAAGATCGTCCGCAGTCAGGCGGGCGCGGGCGAAGGCATCGAGTTGCTTTCGCAGTGGCGCGATGTTCGCGGCGGGCATGGAAAAGCCGCAGGCGTGAGAATGTCCGCCGTAGCGGGTGAAAAGCGGGTGCGACGCTTCCATCGCTTGCAGCAGATGAAAAGGACCAAGGGAGCGTCCGGAGCCGAATGCCTCCTGGCCTTGACGCGCGATCACGATGGCGGGACGATGATAGCGTTCGACGACGCGCGTCGCCGCGATGCCGATCACTCCGCGATGCCAGCCCTCGCCGTCGACCACGATGCAATACGCCTGGTGGAGCTCCGCATCACCGGCGATGCGCTCTTCCACGGCTTGCACAATGCGCCGCTCTTGTTCCTGGCGCTCGGCATTGAGCCGGTCGAGCTTCCCCGCTAGCTGCCGCGCTCGTTCCCCGTCCTTCACGCTGAAAAGTTCGATCACGTCACGGGCAACATCCATGCGCCCGGCGGCGTTGATGCGCGGGGCGATGCGGAAAGCAACTTCGGCCGAGCGCGGAGCACGTTTCGCCGGGATCTGCGCCACTTCGAGCAGGGCCTTCAGTCCCGGGTTGACCGCCCGGCGCAGTTCATCCAGCCCGAGCTTGGCCAACACCCGGTTCTCGCCGGTCAGCGGAACCGCATCGGCAATGGTGGCAATCGCCACCAGTTTCAGAAACGATCGCAACAGGCGCGCGTGATCCTTTTGAGCGAGGCGGCGCTCGATCAGAGCTTGTGCGACTTTGAAGGCCACGCCGGCGCCGCAAAGCTGCTTGTAGGGAGAGGGGCAGCCGGGCTGGTTGGGATTCACCACCGCCAGCGCCTTGGGCACGCCGTCCGTGCCCGGCAGGTGATGATCGGTGACGATCAAA
>JASHRB010000480.1 GCA_030037575.1 Candidatus Sulfotelmatobacter sp.
GGAAGCTATTGCCGCCCAGTCTCGACTGGGATGTTTCCAGCCATGTTACCGCCATGGCCAACGACAAGACGGTGGATGTGGATTTGCAATACACGGCGAAAGCACCGCGGTGAGCGGAAGGACGCATATACTGGTTCTACGGACGAGGAGAGGCGGAATGAATCGTTCACGGCGATGGAGTGCGACGGCGGGCACCATTTTAGCGCTGGCTACACTGAGTGTGGGCGCGGTCCCCGCCCGCAAGCAGATTTTTGTTGGCGAAGTTGGCGACGCTATGTGCGGCAACAAACACATGGAGGGCACAGCGGCCGAATGCACTCGGACCTGTGTTTCAAAAGGTTCGAAATTTGCCTTGGTGGTCGGCGATAAAGTTTATGTTTTAGATACGAGCGACAAGGCAGCGCTCGCGGTTCTGGATAAGCAGGCCGGCAAACAAGCGGCCGTGACCGGCACGCTCAACGGCGACACCATTGAGGTCAGCTCTGTTACTGCAAAGTAAACCGGCCAATTTTGTTCGCGAAAACGAACGGCAGGCCCGATTGTGTTTGACGAAGGCCCCGGTTGTGGTAGAGTGAATCGGCCTTGCCCGGGCCCTCCCCCGAAGAATCCGGGCATAGTGGCGGTGAGCCGCGCCAGCGGTTGACCGCCATTTTTTCTTGGCTCAGTCGAAATTCATCTTTCCTTCACAACACGTTGTGTTAGATTGTGCTTTCCTCTGTCAAAAAATTTGCGCGCCGGAGGGCTACTGCATTGGGCAAAGACATGGTTCCGAAGCGGATGTTTTTCACCAAGGGCGTGGGAAAGCACCGCGAGCGGTTAACCTCGTTCGAATTGGCTTTGCGTGATGCAGGCATCGCCGCTCAGAACCTGGTGCGTGTGTCGTCGATCTTTCCTCCGAACTGCAAAATGCTGCCGCGTAAAGAAGGAGTGACCTATCTGAATCCCGGCGAGGTCGTGTTTGCTGTGGTCGCGGAAAATTCTACGCATGAAGCGCACCGCTTGCTGGCCGCGTCGATCGGCGTGGCCATTCCGGCGGACAAAAATACTTACGGATATTTGAGCGAGCATCACTCCTTCGGGGAAACCGAGGATGCCGCGGGCGAGTACGCGGAGGAATTGGCTGCCGAGATGTTGGCGACAACGTTGAATGTCGAGTTTGATCCTGACCGCTCCTGGGACGAAAAAAAGCAGATCTACCGTCTGTCGAACAAGATCGTGCGCACGGCGAACGTGACCCAGTCGGCTGTGGGCGATAAGCGTGGATTGTGGACGACGGTGATTGCCTCGGCGGTGTTGATATTCGATTAGGAACCGCCCCTCGCCACGCCCAGGCATGCCCTGATCCGAATCTCTATCGTTTTTGCATTCCTGCGGGATAAACTGGCAGGCATGAAAACGAAAATTATTGTTCTCGGTCTGGCCAGCGTACTGCTCGGAACGTCTGCGGTGTTGTCTCAGAGGAGTCAGAACCCCACACTACTGGTTTTGGCCAAGAAAGACAGCCGGCTCCTCATAGTCGATCCTGCCAGCCTGAAGGTGACGGCTAAATTGCCGGCTGGACCGGATCCGCACGAGGTGATTGCGTCGCCGGATGGGTCGACCGCTTACATTTCCAATTACGGTGGCGGTGCCTACAACACCCTGACGGTCGTCGATCTTGCGGCGAAAAAAGTCTTGCCGGTGATCGATCTCGGCCCGCTGCGCGGGCCGCACGGATTGGCCTATGTTGGGAGCAAGGTTTGGTTCACCGCTGAGGCAGCCAAGGCGATTGGGAGCTACGATCCGGCGACCAAAAAGGTCGATTGGGTCATGGGCACGGGCCAAAACCGCACCCACATGATTTATGTCTTTCCCAACCTTCAGCGCATGGTCACGACGAATGTGAGTTCTGGAACGGTGAGCCTGATTGAGAAGAACGCGACCAACGGGCCGATGGGACCGGGAGGAGACTGGAATGAAACCGTGATTCCGGTCGGCCGCGGATCGGAAGGATTCGATGTCTCTCCCGGCGGAAAAGAGATCTGGGTCGCGAATGCCGGTGACGGTACGGTGTCGATCATCGATGCCGCGAACAAGAATGTGATTCAAACTCTCGAGGCGAACGTGAAGGGAGCAAACCGCCTGAAATTTACACCCGATGGGAAGCGGGTGTTCATCAGCAGCTTGAGCTTGCCGGACGTTGCCGTCTTCGCCGCCGCCGCTCGCCGGGAAATAAAGCGGGTGAAAGTTGGACACGGCGCGGCGGGAATTGAGATGCAGCCGGATGGTTCACGAGTTTACGTGGCCTGCTCACCGGATGGATTCGTCGCGGTGATCGATCTGCATTCGCTCGAAGTCGTGGGACGGATCGAAGCCGGGCAGGGGCCGGATGGTTTGGCGTGGGTTGGACGCTAGAGACTATTCATAACCAACATTTGCGCAAGGCTGAAGCCCACAACCGGTTGGGAGTCTGAAGAGCACGGCTGAAGCCGGTGCCCTTCCCTTCCCAAATCAAGCACGTCTCCCCCGCCGCTTCATTTTCTCGCGCCGACCTTTTTTCCTTTTTCCTTTGATCCTTTTACGCCCCTCTTGTCGCTATCCAGCCGCTCGAAAACGGCGGCGACGATCAACGGCAGGCCAATGGTAGCGTCGACAAAGACTTCTCCAAACCTGCCGCCTTCGGCGGGAGGTACGAATTTGCCCCACGACACGGCTTCGCTATAAGGACTGCCCGACAATCCTCCCCAGTAGACAGGCTCGGGACAAATGCGCAGGCCGTAATGGTAGCGTTTGAGAGGAAGGTTCTCACCCAGCCGCCGATGCCGCAACTCGATAAAAGGACCGAACTGCTGCGACCAGTTGCGCGGCACTCCTCCGCCGATGGTGATAATGCCGAGTTTTTTCTGCCGCAGCAGCGTGGCCGAGAAGTGTTCGAGGTCTTCGAACGGATCGAACCGAATTTTGTGTCTTCCGGTTGATTCGCGCAGGCGATTGTTTAAAGCCGTATCGAGGCCCAACTCCGAATCCGTAAATGCAGGCACGAACACAGGGACTCCGCACTCGAAAGCCGACTTCAAAATCCCCCGCTGATCTTTGGCGTTCTTGGTCAAATACGCTCCGATCGCGTGATTCAGTTTGTAAGAGCACATGGTCTCGTTGTGATCCCAGCTTTCGAGTACGGCGGACATGACTTCTTCCACATCGTCGAGATTCTGCTCCGGCTCGAGCGTGTCATAAACGCGGTTGTAACCTTGCCGGTAGAGTTCTTCGTCGCTCACCTCCGGATTGGCGCGGAAATGCGCGCGCCCGGTGGCTTCGACCAATCCATGAGCCATCAGCGCGCCTGTGGAAACCACGGCATTCACGATGCCGCGATCAATCAAGTCGGTAACGATGAGTCCCTGTTTGGCCACAGTCATCGCGCCCGAAAGTGTCATCACCACAAAACACTCTTCGTCGCGCGCCATTGCCTCGAGCACTTCGGCCGCCTCGCCGAGCTGGCGCCCGGTGAAAGCGGTTTTCGCCATGGCGCGGACGAGATGGTCGATGGATTTGATCCTGCTCAGATCGAGAGGGGCGAGCGGAATCAGACGGTCTTCGATCGGATTGTGGAGGTGGCGTTCGATGCCATCCCCACCGTGTCCGGCATGATCGTGCTCCTTGCCGGCGTGAGTAGGATGCAAGTTGCCATGGTTGCCCTGCCTCAAACCTTCACCTCGATCGGAAAATTAGAGCGCCTGGCCGGGGTATGGAAAGTGAGATTCCTCGTCCCGCGGCTTCGCCGCCCTCGGCTAAAGCCGACCGCCTACCCAGAAAACCGGGACTCGGAATGACGCCACATTGAGCTAATCTTCGCACTTTTCAAACTGGGCCACGGCCCACCCGAGCTATTTACGATGCATTCGTTTCGCTCTGCTATTCTATCGTCTTAAGCGAAACCTTTCACCGAGGAGTGTTTCTTGCCCCCTGAAAAATTTCGTGTGGCCCTGGTGCAAATGTCGTGCGGCCCCGAGCCTGAACAAAATCTTTTGAAAGCGCTGGATCGCGTAGCCGAGGCTGCCGGACGTGGTGCACAGGTCATCTGCCTGCCGGAGCTTTTTCAAACGCAATATTTTTGCCAGCGCGAAGATCATACATTGTTCGATCTGGCCGAGCCCATTCCCGGCCCCACCAGCGGCAAGCTGGCGGACTGCGCGCGCCAGCATCACATCGTGCTGATCGCCTCGCTGTTCGAAAAGCGCGCGCCCGGCGTTTATCACAACACGGCTGCGGTTTTCGATTCCGATGGATCGTTGCGCGGGCTTTACCGCAAAATGCACATTCCTGACGATCCTCTTTATTACGAAAAATTCTATTTCACTCCCGGCGATCTTGGATTTCGCGCACTCGATACCAGCGCCGGCCGCGTTGGCACGCTCGTCTGTTGGGATCAGTGGTTTCCA
>JASHRB010000481.1 GCA_030037575.1 Candidatus Sulfotelmatobacter sp.
GAAGAGTGGCGTACCGATTACTTACCGAGATCAGACGTGCGGGGGTGAGTCATGGACACGTTCGATCTTAAGAGTTCCTTCGGATCGAGTTCGCCCTTCTTACTCGTGTCAAGCCTGTCAAACTCCGCCTCCATGAATCTCATCCACTCTTGCTTGGAAATCTTGCCGTTCTTGTCCGTGTCCATGAGAGCGAGTAACTCTTTGGCCTTATCGCTTGCGATTGCGACCGTATCGGGCTGTTTCGGAACAGATGCCTTCTGCGCAAAGGAGGTCTCCGCTAGGATTCCTCCTGCACACATCCACGCAATTAGCAGAATCGCTGCAAAGAGACTCCTTGGTTTCATGGCGAAACCTCCTCTCTAGAAGTCGAGCCGCAATGCCAATTGGCCAGTGCGATTCTCGGCGTTTTCAGCGGTTTGCTGCGCGTTCAGCACTCCGAATGTGCTGGGGCTGCTCCAATTGGTCGCCGGAGGCGCATAGTTTGTATGGTTCAGCACGTTCGTGAAGGTAGCTTCGAACCGTAGCCGAATGTTTTCGCGGATGGCCATCGTCTTCGCCAGGCCCGCGCTGACTGCAACCGTGCCGGGCGCTTCGAGAATGCCAACGCCGGCATTGCCGATACGTCCCGCACCAACTGGCGTGGGCGCGAATGCGTTGATGTTGAAATAATTGCTTGCCGAACGGTGAGCCGGAATCGGGTTGCCTACGATATCCGGACGCAAGATCGCTCCGTCCAACTCGGGATCTGTATTGGTCTGGTCATTCGTTTCTGGAATGCCATCGAGGGTCGGACATTGCCCGCTTGAGTTCAATGCAACCTGGCATCCTGACGGGTTGATCGTTGGCGTCAGATAGGGCCCCGTTTCGATCAGGGTGATTGTGTTCAGGCCCCAACCACCGAACACCCCGTTTAACAGCCCGGACGAACTCGACCAGCGCCGGCTTTTGCCGAACGGCAAATCGTAGGTCCCAGTCAGCAGAAAGCGCTGGCGTCGGGTGCCCTCAACATTTCCCCGATCGGCGCGGAGATCGAACCGGTCCAACACCGCGAGTCCATAGGCAGTCTCACCCGCGAAAGCGGTAGGCGCATCTCCTTGGGCGTTGCTGATGTTGTGCGCCCAAGTGTAATTTGCCGAGAAATAAAGGCCCTTGGACGACTTGTGTGTGGCTTCCAGTTCCATCGCCTGATAGTTCGAGCCGCCCAGGTTTTCAGTGGAATAAATGACACCCCAGTTCTGGTATGGCGCTCTGGGATCGACGACCGGACTCGGAACATAAGGTTGTGCACTGGGCGCAATCTGATTCCAGTTAATAGTTAGGTTCAGGCGGTAGGAGTTCATGCCCACATAGCTGACTCGCAAGGCTGTGGCGGGCGTAAGTTCGCGTTCGAGCGTGACATTCCACTGTGCAGATTGCGGGTCACGATACCGAGGGTCGGTCGCCTGCTCGATTGTGCCACCGCCAATCTGCACAAGCTGGCTTGCAGCAATGGTATTTGGCCACTGGAAAAGCGGATTGCAGGGAGGAGGCGTGGCATTTTGACACGAATTCTCATACGTATGCACGGAGGCTTGTGGATTACTTTCGTTGTTGTTCTGCAGCTGCCCGAGGTTAATCACCGTGAAAATGCCGAAGCCGGCTCGGACGACCGTCTTGTTGTTGTTAAATGGACGGAATGCCACACTGAGGCGCGGATCGAAGTTGCGCATATACGTCTGCCGAAGGCCTGGGGGAAGGCCTTCTTGCGCGTTGGACACAACCGCCGTGCAGGGCATCGAAGTCGAAACCGTGTAGCCTGAGTCCGCAGGATCGGAGAATCCTGGCGGGGCTGCATTGCATGCATTGAAGGATTGCAGGAAGGCCGGTACCGGTCCGCCCAGATTGTTGTAGAGGATGCTGTTGACCAGAACTGCATTTGTTCTTGGATCGAAGTTCGCCTGAATTCCATTTACGTCCACGAACGGGGGCAGCCACTCCCATCGCAGGCCGGCATCAATCGTGAGGTGACTGTTCACCTGCCACTGATCCTGCGCATAGAGGCCCATTTGAGGTCCGCCCGCATCATCTCTCGGGCCCGTGACTGCAAAGTAGGAGGTATCTGGCAAGCCCTGCAAGAAGTCACCGAATGTATTGCCGGTCAGTGCCCCCGTGAAGGTGAAGAGACCGTAGTCATCCGAAGGCGTCTCGATCTCCGGAACTGCAAACCGTACCCAGCGAAGGTCAATTCCCCCGCGAAATGTGTGCTTGCCTCGGATATAGGTCAGGTTATCGGTCATTTGCTTCGTGGTCGATACAGTGTTGCCCACGTGGTCTCGACCGATGGGTTCGAAGCCGGTGCTCTGCGAGAAGTTGATCGATGGGAACCCACCATCGTAGGGATGGTGCGAAACGTCCACATCGAGCAAGCCCAATTGGGCGATGGCCTGCGCGCCTTCAATGGGAAAATTGGGCGCGAGGATTGAGTCGGTAAATCCGAAACGGAACTCGTTCAGCAGGTTCTTGCGAAGCGAGTAATTATGCGATACGAGGAAACTCCGATCATGCTCGTGGTCGAGATCATTCGGAAGGAGCGGATTCACAACGTTGGTCACGAGATTTTTCCAGTTGTATCGCGCATAAACCTGTTGCTTCGAATTGATGATCTGATCGATCCTTCCATCAATCCCATTCGTGCTCGACGGGACGGGTTGAAGATTTTCGTAGTTGAAGCTGCAGCTCGGAGTGATTTGCGTGATGCAATTGATGTTGGGCAAAGGATAGTAATTATTGAGCAAGGCCATCGACGACGCGTTCAGGTTCGTAACCGTTCCTCCGTCGAGATCGCTCAGATTTCCAGCTCGCTCCGCCGCCGTCGGTACGAGATACTGCTCAGGCTGCGATGTTCTTTTTCTGTTCCCCTCGTAGTCGACAAAAAAGAAGGTTTTGTTTTTCCCGTTGTAGAGGTGAGGAATTTCTACCGGACCACCCAGACTGCCTCCAAAGGTATTGAATCGTTTCGGCGCTTTTGTGGTGAAATTCAGGATTCTCGCATCGAGAGCATCATTCTGCAGATATTCGAAGAGGCTTCCATGAAGCTCGTTCGATCCACCCTTGGTCGTAAACGTTACGTCGCCAACTTGGGAAAACTCAGCACTGTTATTGAAAGCTGTGACCTTGAGTTCTGCTATACCCTCAGAAGATGGATAAGGGTTCGTGCTAGCCACACTTTGGAAAATGTTGGCGGTCGAAATGCCGTCGACGGAGTATCCCACCATGTTGGCCGTTGCTCCGGCTAAAGCGATATTTCCCTGATTGTCTTGCTGGACGTTGGCGGAGGTCGCTAAGTCGGCTAACGGGCTCGTGGTGACCGCACGGAAATTAAGCGGGAGCTGATTAATAGTGGCATTGTCTTTCGAATCGGCGATCACGCCATTCTCAGTGTTAACTATAGACGCGGTATCGGAAACATCTACCGTCTCGGTTTGAGTCTTGACGTTCAGTGTGACATCGACACGCAAGGCTTGGCGGACGGTCAATTCAGCCGAAGGCACTCGGAAGTCATTGAATCCGTCAGCATGTACCGTAACTTCATATCTGCTCGGTTTCAGATTCACGAACTCGAAAGATCCGTTCTGATCTGATGTTGTTGAATGAGTGCTGTTGTCCGCGAGGTCTTTTATTTGAATAGTCGCGCCAGGCACAACCGCATCTGTCTTGTCATGGACAACGCCGACGATACTTCCAAAAGTGGATTGCCCCATCGCTGTTGATGCCATGAGCATGAGGGCGATTAGAGCGCTTGCAAATTTCTTGCGCATTTCTTCTTCCTCCACCGAGGAAGCGGTTCCTTGCCTTTTTCTGGAACTCTTCCGCGATGTAAAAGACTGTAGATGGCCTCTGCTGAAGGAGGCATGAGGAGTGTGTAAAGTGTTCGTAAAGTGGCTACGACAGCTATTTCGCGACCGTGCGCACTTTCGGTGCCATTAATGCATCTTCAGATTTGGTTCGCACGCAATGAGTAAAATGTTTCACTTTCGGCAGAACATTTGCTCGCTCGTATTCACATTCGGGGCTTGTGAAGGGTGAGCCGAATCATATTTGAGCTGTCTAAGTCGAGCGTGGACTGTCAACTCTCGACATCAGTGGCTTGAAGTTGCGCGCGGGGAAAGCTATCGGTAAATCGGTAGCCGATGTATGACTCGGTGAGCAAATACTCTGGCCGCGCTGGGTCATCCTCCAGTTTCTTTCGCAATTGGCGGACGAACGTACGGAGATACTCTAGTTCGTTACCATACTCAGTTCCCCACACGCTTGTGAGCAGGCGTGCGTGAGTCAATGGTTTTCCCGCATGCGACATCAGGCAATACAGCAGATCAAACTCTTTGGGCGTGAGATGGATGATGGTACCCGATTTCTTCACCAGACGGCGTTCGCGGTCCAATTCGATCTCGCCAATGGCGATCGCCATTTCCATGTCACCCTGAGTTACTCGCGAGCGTCGAACCGCAGACCGGACTCGTGCGGTTAACTCGCCGACGTGAAAAGGCTTGGTGACATAGTCATCCGCACCAGCATCCAGCGCATCGATCTTGTCGTCTGCACTATCGCGAACAGTCAAGATCAAAATGGGAAGGCCAGGCGCAAGTCGGCGCATGGCGCGGCAGGCTTCGATACCTCCCATGCCAGGCATGTTGATGTCGAGCAGCACTGCATCGAAGCGCTCGGTGCGAACGAACGATACCGCCTGTTCTCCGGCGGAGGTTTCTTCGATCTCGAAACCCAGCCCACTCAGCGTTGTGTGAAGGGCGCGACGAATCGAAGCGTCATCATCGACAAGCAGGACTCTACCTTGCAACAGGCTCACAGGCCCTCCCGATCGCAGGAAGAGACAGGAAGAACGTGGTTCCCGTCACCTTATCGCTGTTCACCCAGAGACTCCCGTGGTGCGCTTCCGCAGTTCTTTTTGCAACTGAAAGACCAATTCCGCTTCCAGGGGCACCGTGTTTGGTCGCGGGAGACCGGTAAAAACGCTCGAAAATGCGCCGCTGCTCGAAAGGCTCAATTATGGAGCCTTCGTTGTGCACCGAGACAACAACCTGTTTGCCGTGCTCTAGGACAGAAATGGTGATGGGGGAATCGATGCTGGCATATTTTGCGGCGTTAACAATGAGTTCGGTAATCGTTATCGCTAGTAGAGGCCGATCGCCGGACACCATAAAATCTCTCGCTCCCAGGTCTACGCGCAGCGGGTGTCTTCCCACTTGATCGCAACAGTCAGAGGCTATTTCTTCGACGAGAGCAGACATCTCCATTTCGTCCGGTCGCAGCTTGATTGCCGCGGATTCCAGCTTAGCCATTCCCAGACAATGGTTGGTTAGCCCGCTGAGCTTGTTCGCATGCTGGTCGATCAATGCGACAAGCTCTGCCTGTGATCGAGTCAGTTGACCGGCCTCGATGAGTCCCGATGTCGATGCAAGAATGACAGTGAGGGGGGTCTTGAAAGCATGGGCAAGACCGTCGAGGACCGTGGTGCGCAACTGCTCGCTTTGGCGCTCGGCTTCTGCCTGCATTTCCTTCTCCAAGGAATGGGCCCGTTCAAAAGCGACGGTTACTAGTGATGCGATGGCATCGACCATGAGAGGCGTCAAGCGATCGCCCGAGAGGATTACACTCCCGAACGGCTGCGATCCGTTGTGCAGCACGCGTTGCCATCGGGACGAGTTCACGAGGTCACCATTTGTGTTTTGAAAGTAAGCGCTCCGAGCCAACTGCTCGTCTTCTTGGGTCCAGTTTCCCGCGGTATAGAGGCGAGGGATCGTGGCATCAAAAATCACCACGGCATCGGCCCCGATGTTTTTCTGGATCAGGGATGCGATCTGAGGTCCAGTTGCCTCTTTTCGATTCAGGATAAGGATACTGCGACTAAAATCGTAGAGCCTTGTCGCATTGTCGTGGAGTAAAACGGCTCTCCGTTTTTGGTTTTGTGCCTGGGTGGAAAGTTGACTGACGAGCAACGCCGTCAATTCAAAGACCGCAAGCGCTACCCAATTGTGAGGATCGGAAACATAAAAGCTAAGAATGGGAGGAGCGAAGAAATAGGCCAGACAAGCAACCGCTGCGAAGGATGTAGCAGTAGCTTGCCAGAAGCCGAACCAGAAGGTAATAAAAAAGACAATCAGGATGTCGAGAGAGGCAGCCGCGGAAAGATTGAAGTGGAGGCGATACCCGCAAAAGCTCACCAGCAGGACTACCGCGGATCCAATGGCCGCTCCGCGGAAGGGTCGAAGCATTGTGCCTACTTTTGCGCTGGTCATGTTGCAGCCTGCGTATTGCTTGCGGCGTTAACCCGCACAGCCGTTCGAGCGACACAAAGATACTCAATGTATTCATTGGAACCGAAATGACATGATTTCGGCATAAGGACTTCATAAAAAACTAGTAAACAACCTGTGTCGAGTGCATCGGGCGTGGCGCCGTAGCACCCGAAATTCTTCATGGTCCAATTTGGTCCAGTTGCGCTGGCGGCATTCACTTCATGCCAGCTGCGTTGACCATCTTTACCAACCTGCTTTGTGCTTCTCTCTTTTGGGGGCTGACTGCTTGCATGTAGACGTCGGTCGTGACCT
>JASHRB010000482.1 GCA_030037575.1 Candidatus Sulfotelmatobacter sp.
AGGAAACCACCTTGGGCGCGTACGCACATCAGGATCTGCCCTTCGAGAAACTTGTGGAAGTGTTAAATCCCGAGCGCAACGCCAGTCACAATCCGATATTCCAGGTAATGCTGTCCATGCTCAACATGCCCATGCAGCCCTGGAAGCTTCGTGGTCTGCGGCACGAGCGGAAAATGATTGACAGTGGCACATCGAAATTTGATCTGACTCTGTACATCATGGAAGAGCCCGAGGGACTGACCTTCATCTACGAATACAACACCGACTTGTTCAACGGTAGTCGGATCGAGCGGATGCTCGGGCATCTCCAGATTCTGCTTGAAGGCATAGTTCTCGATCCCGACCAGCCTCTCTCGGAATTACCACTGTTAACTCCCGGGGAGCGTCAGCAATTGCTCGTGGCCTGGAACAACACGGCCGTAGAGCAGCCGGCGAAGAATCTGTGCCTCCACCAGATGATCGCAGAGCAAGCCCAGAAAAATCCCGATCAGGTGGGGCTGATCTTCGAAGGACAGCGTCTCAGCTACCGCGAACTGAATCAACGGGCCAATCAGCTGGCGCATCAGTTGCGATCGCTGGGAGTGGGGCCGGACGTTCTGGTGGGATTGTGCGTAGAGCGCTCCTTGGAAATGGTGGTGGGACTGCTAGGCATTCTCAAGGCGGGCGGCGCCTACGTGCCGCTGGATCCTTCCTTCCCGCAGGCCCGCCTGGCCTACATGATCGACGACAGCGGCATGCGCGTGCTGGTCACCCATCGCCAGCTGGAGCAGAAGCTGCCTATACTTCCGCCATCGATCCTACATCTGGATGCGGACTGGGAGACGATCGCACGGCGGGATACGACCGACGCGGAGTTGCCCCCCACCCAGCCGGAAAACCTCGCCTACGTACTCTACACTTCCGGTTCCACCGGGAAGCCCAAGGGTGTAGCCGTTCCGCATGCCGCGGTGGTGAACTTCCTGTGCTCCATGCAGCGCGAACCCGGCTTCAGCGCCAACGACACTCTGCTGGCCGTGACCACCCTGTCGTTCGACATTGCCGGGCTGGAACTCTACCTGCCTCTGGTCAGTGGCGGCACCACCGTGATCGCCAGCCAAGAAGACAACTACGATCCGGCCCGGTTGATCGAACGCATCGACCAGTCGCAATGCACGGTGATGCAGGCCACGCCGGCTACCTGGCGTGCCTTGCTCGAGGCGGGATGGGAAGGTTCCAAAAAACTGAAACTGCTGTGTGGGGGCGAGGCCCTGCCCGGCGATCTGGCGCAAGCGCTGCTCGCCCGCTGCGCCCAGTTGTGGAACATGTATGGTCCGACCGAGACGACGATCTGGTCCACGATTCACAAGGTCCGGTCTGTGGAGGGTCCGGTTCCGATCGGCCGGCCCATTGCCAACACTCAGGTATTCATTCTGGACGAACACCGCCAGTTGGTGCCACCAGGCATTGTCGGCGAGCTGTATATCGGCGGCTCGGGCTTGGCCCGGGGCTACTTCGCTCGCCCGGAACTGACTGCCGAGCGCTTTGTCGAGAGCCCCTTCGCACCCAACGCGCGGCTGTATCGCACCGGAGATCGGGCACGCTGGCTTGCCGACGGAACGCTCGAATGCCTGGGCCGGGTGGACAACCAGGTGAAGATTCGGGGATTCCGCATCGAACCCGGAGAGGTGGAATCCGTCCTTGCCCGACATCCCGCGGTCGGACAATGTGTGGTGGTAGCGCGCGAGGACGCTCACGGCGACAAAATCCTGGCAGCTTATCTCGAACCGCAGCCCGACCAGCCCGCGCCGGTGGTCAGCGATCTTCGCGAACACCTGGGCAACGATCTGCCGGCCTACATGGTTCCCTCGGCCTTCGTGATCCTGCAAAAACTGCCTCTGACCCCCAACGGCAAAATCGACCGCAACGCACTCCCTTCTCCCTCTTACGACCATGTGCAGGCAGCTCACGCATCGCTCGCACCCCGCACCGAGACGGAGACGGCACTGGCGGCCATTTGGAGCGAAGTGCTCAAGGTGGAGCGGATTGGCGTTCACGACAACTTCTTCGATCTGGGGGGCCACTCGCTGCTGGTCATTCGAGCCGTGTCGCGGATCCGGGACGTGTTCGAAGTCGATCTGCTGCCCTCGAGTTTCTTTGCTCACCCTACCGTTGCCGGTCTGGCCCGGGTTTTGGCGGAGGACAAGGGCGAGGGCGAAGGGATGACGCGGATCGAGCGGCGCGATCATGATGGACCCTGTCCCCTTTCCTTTGCCCAAGAGCGGCTGTGGTTCCTGGATCAGTTGGCCCCGAACAGCCCGGTTTACAACATCGTGGATGTGGTCGCATTCGAAGGGAACTACAACGCCGAGGCCATGCGGCGTGCGGTGAACGAACTGGTGCGGCGCCACGAAACACTGCGTACGGCCTTTTCCAGCCGTGACGGCCAGCCTGTGCAGATCGTCCTTCCAGCGGTCGACATCGCCTTCCCTCAGGTCGATCTGCGCCAACTTCACGAAAAGGAACGCAAGGAGACATGGACCCGTTTGGCGCGGGAGGAAGGGCAGAAGCCCTTCAATCTGGCGCAGCCCCCTCTGCTGCGCGGCACGTTGGTGCTTCTGAGCGAGCGGAAACAGCTTCTGTTGCTGGCCATTCACCACATCATTGCCGACGAGTGGTCAATGGAGGTTCTGCAGCGAGAACTGCACCAAATCTACCGCACGTTCTGCCGGGGGGAGGCGTCACCTCTGCCGGACTTGCCGATTCGTTACACCGATTTCGTCCACTGGCAGCGCGGCTACTTGCAAGGGGAAGTATTGCAGAAGCAGATTGCCTTCTGGAAGGAAGCACTGGATGGCGCTCCCACGATTCTGGAATTACCCACGGACAAGCCGCGTCCTGCGGTTCAGAGTTTTCGTGGTGCGGTGGAGGCTTTCGAGCTTCCCAAGGAACTGCTGGAGCGACTGAAGCTCCTAAGTCGCCAGCAAGAAGCTACCTTGTTCATGACGCTGGCCGCTGGCTTCATGGTCCTGCTGCATCGCTACACCGGGCAGGACGACATTTTGGTCGGCACTCCGATCTCCGGTCGCACGCGCAGTGAGACCGAGGATCTGATCGGCTTATTCCTTAACCTGGTGATCTTGCGCGCGCAGTTTAGCGATGCGGGAAGTTTCCAGTCTCTGCTCCACCAAGTACGACAGAGGGCGCTGGGTGCCTACGGCCATCAGGATCTGCCCTTCGAGCAACTGGTGGCCGAGCTGGCACCGCAGCGCGATCCCAGCCGCACTCCGCTGCTTCAAGTGATGCTTATCCTGTTCAACACGAACGCAGCTTCCCAGGCATCGGACGCGGCCGGACTCTCGCAACTGGCGACCGGCACATCGAAGTTTGATCTCACGCTTGCCGTTTCCGAGACGGAAGCCGGATTGGAGGGATTGATCGAGTACCGCACCGATCTATTCGAGGCCGGCACCATTCGGCGCCTGTGCAGCCACTACGGAACTTTACTGGACGCGATAAGCCGGAATCCTGATCAGA
>JASHRB010000483.1 GCA_030037575.1 Candidatus Sulfotelmatobacter sp.
CCGGTGATAGCCGGAAACGACATCACGTACACACAAACCGTAACCAACACCGGCACCGGCACGGCCACCAACCCCACGTTGACGGAGAGCACCCCGGCTAACACCGTCTTCGAGTCGATTACTCCGCCGACGGGAACCACCTGTACGACTCCGCCGGTGGGGGGAACCGGCACAATCACATGCACCGCTGCGACGGCGGCGGCGGGAACCAGCAGCGGGGTCGTTCTGGTTGTGCAGGTGAACGCTGGAACGGCAAGCGGGACGATCATCACGGACACCGCGACGGTGAATTCCAGCAATCAAGCTTTCGGCGCAAACTCGGCGACCGCGACCGATGTGGTTGCCACATCGACACAAGCAGATCTGGCTCTGGCCACCTCCGCCACGCCCCTCACTTTGATAGCAGGCAACGACATAACTTACACCCAGACGGTGACCAACAACGGGCCCGCCGCTGCGACCAGTGTAAGCTTCACCGAGGCCATCCCCGCCAACACAACATTTGTTTCGGTCTCCGCTCCTGTGGGCTGGTCGTGCACGGAAACACCCTCGGTGGTGTGTACGGATGCGAGCCTTGCGCCGAGCGCCTCCGCCGACATCATCGTCGTGTTCAACGTCGCATCCAGCGTGGCGGCGGGCACCATTACGGCGAATTCCTCGGTCTCCTCCTCCACCAGCGATCCCTACATGGCGAATAACTCGACCACAATTAACACGCCAGTCATTGTGGACTGCGATCTCGGAGTTACCAACAGCGGCACTCCAAGCCCGGTCACCGCGGGAAGCGACATCGTGTATACGCAAACGGTGACCAACGGGGGGCCGAGCAATTGCAGCAGTGGAACTTTCACCGAGGCAACGCCGGCCAACACCACATTCGTCTCCGTTTCCGCGACAACGACCGGCGGCGGCACCTGGACTTGCCCGAATTCTGCTCCGATCTCCTGCACGAACCCGAGTGTCGTACCGGGGTCGGTCGGAACCATCACCGCCACCTACCAGGTGAACGCGGGCACGGCCGCAGGTACGATCATCAGCGACACGGTGAGCGGGAGCACCACCTCGAGCGACACGAATTCAAGCAACAACACCGCCACGGTGAACATTGGAGTTGCCGTCGCCGGTGATGCGGATCTCAGCCTCACGAATGCGGGAACTCCAACTCCGGTCGATGCCGGCCAGGACGTCACCTTCGCTCAAACCGTGACCAACAACGGGCCATCGAGCGCGAGCACCGTCACACTTACCGAAACTCTGCCTGCGAACACGACCTTCGTTTCCCTCACCGGGCCCGGGGGAGGGTGGTCATGCACGAATACCGCTCCGTACCAATGCACGGATGCGACAGTGGCAGCCAACTCCACGGCCAACTTCACGTTTGTGGTGCAGGTCAACCCAACGGTCACGGTTGGCACCGCAATCACCGATACGGCTTCTGTGGCCAGCAGCGTGACGACCGACCCGAACTCCGGCAACAACGCCGCGTCAAGCACGGTTTATGTCGCCGACTCCGCCAACCTATCTGTCGCGAATTCGAACACGCCAGTGCCCGTGGAAGCCGGCAACAACATCACTTACAACCAGGTCGTAACCAACTCCGGCCCGAGCGCTGCCGCCAATGCGACCTTCACCGAAACGACTCCTGCGGATACAACGTTCTATTCTCTGACCACGATCCCAACCGGATGGTCGTGCACTCTTCCCGCGGTCGGCAGCGCGGGCACCATCAGCTGCAGCGATGCGAGCTTCGCCGTAGGAACGGCGACTTTCCCGGTCGTTCTCAAAGTCACTGCCGGGACTGCCGCAGGCACCACCATCAGCGATGTGGTGTCGGTAAGCGCCACAACCTCGGATCCCAACACCAGCAATAACAGCGCCACCGCCAACGATGTAGTCGCCACTGCCAGCGAATCCGATCTCGTCGTAACCAACACCCCCTCTCCAACTTCTGTCGCCGCGGGTGCCAATGTGACCTACACGCAGAGCGTCACCAATGATGGCCCCGCGGTCGCCAACGCCGGCGCCACGTTCACCGAGACCACCCCGCCGAACACCACGTTCCAGTCGGTGACCCCGCCCGCCGGTTGGACTTGCACCTCGCCCGCTGTTGGCGGAACCGGGACAATTAAATGCACGGCAGCGGCCACCATGGCGGTGAATGCCACCGCGAATTTCACCGTGGTCCTTCAGGTCGTCTCCGGAACGCCTTCGGGCACCAACATCGCCGAAACCGCGACCGCCACTGTCGGCAACATCGTGCCGAACCTCACGACTAACAGTGCCACCGCCGATGTTGTTGTGGCCAACGCCAACAGCGCTGATATGGCAATCGTCAAGAGCGCCAGTCCCACTCCCACGGTTCCGGATGGCGATATTCTCACTTACACGCTGGCGGTTACCAACAATGGCCCCGCGACTGCGACAGATGTGACCGTGATTGATAGCTTGCCCTCCGATGTAACCTATCTATCCGCTGTGCCGACCCAGGGAACGTGCTCAGAAGCCGACGGAACCGTGACCTGCCAGCTCGGTACCATGAACGATGCGGGTACGGCAACGGTTACGATTCTTACTCTGGCAGGCTCGCCCGGGACTGCCACGAACACGGCGACGGTCAGTGCAGATCAGACCGACCCCAACTCGGCTAACAACACCTCCACGCAGGTGGAAACCATCACTGCGTCAACCGAGATTCAGTTGCACGCTCTTGTCGCACGCCTGGTCAAGGACAAAAATGGAGCCAGTCGTCCCGCACTCTTCTGGAAAACGGGAGCGGAAGCGCACAATCTAGGATTCAACATCTACCGCGAGGAGAATGGCCGGCGAGTCAGGTTGAATCCCTCGTTGATCGCGGGTTCCGCGCTCATGATGAGGGGATCGCTGCCGAAGCACTCCGGAAAAACCTATGCCTGGATTGATTTCTCGTCGTCCTCCGGGGATGGTGTCTACTGGCTTGAGGACGTCGACGTGAATGGCACCCGCGTCATGCATGGCCCGGTCACGCTTGAGGCGGGAAAGGCCTCGTCTTTGGACTCAGCCCCAGTGACTTCCCTCATGCTCAACGAGATCAATCAATCGCAGGCGGCTGCGAACCAGAGCAGCCGTCCGGTGGAGAGCGCTTTGCGGGATTTCAGAGTTACAGCCAGCCAGAGGGAGAAGCAGTTCGAAATTGCCGCCAATTCCGCAATCAAGCTCCTTGTACAGCACGAAGGGTGGCACAGCGTGACTCAGCCCGAATTGGTCCAGGCTGGACTGGATCCAAATGTCGATCCGGCAATGCTTCATCTTTATGCCGAGGCGATCGAGCGACCGATCCAGATCAGCGGCGCATCGTCGGGGCCCGGAGGCTTTGGTCCGCAGGCCTCGATCCAATTCTACGGAACCGGAATCGATAGCCCTTACACTGGCACTCGAGTCTACTGGCTGGTTGAAGAAAAAACTGCGGGACTTCGCATCCCGCAATGGCCTCCTTCGGCCGGCTCGAACCAGCCTCCGGAAAGCTTTTCCACCATTGTCAGGCTTACTCCACACACGACCTATTTCTCTTCCCTCATTACCAAGAACGGAAATAATTTCTTCGGAGCACTTGTTTCTACCACCCCGGTGGACCAAACCATTAACACTGCAAACTTTGATCAGAACTCGACCAGTCCGGCTGAACTCGAGGTCATTTTGCAGGGAGTGATCCTGGACTTCCCCCACGAGGTTACCATCTCACTGAACGGAACATCTGTCGGCGACTTGACTTTCACCGGACAGGATCAGGGCACATTCCGGGCGAGCATTCCGCCCGGGGTTTTGCTGAACGGCGAAAACACCGTCACGCTCACGGCGCAGGACGGCGAGTATGATACGAGCCTTGTACAAACTATTGCCATCCGTTATGCGCATACTTTTGTCGCAGATTCCGATGGCTTGAAGTTCTTCGGCCGGGCTGGTGAGGAGTTGCAGGTGGGAGGCTTCAGCCGCGTACCCCTTATGGTGCTGGATATCACCGATCCGATCCGGCCGGTGCAACTTACGCCCCAGATCAGTTCGAGCACCGCTTCCGGCACCACCCTCTATCAATTGCAGGTGCAAGTTCCGTGGTCGAGCACCAACCCGCTGGCTCCCGATCGGCATACGCTCATTGCTCTCGCCGCCAATCGAATCGATGCCGTAGACGGCATTCAACCCAACCATCCGTCTCACTGGCACAGCCCGCAGAAGGGCCGCGAAATTGTCATGATCTCGCCGGCACAATTTGCTGAATCGCTCGAACCGCTGGCCCAAGAACATGAAGCCCGAGGCGAATCGACCGCGCTGGTGTACATCGACGACTTGTATGACGAGTTTACTTTTGGCGAACACAGCCCCTATGCCATCCGCGACTTTCTGCGTACGGCCACCAAGGCCTGGCAGACTCCACCGCGCTACATGTTGCTCAATGGGCGGGCATCGCTCGATCCGCGCAATTATCTGGGATTCGGTTTCCTCGATTTCGTGCCCACAAAAATCGTTTCCGCGACCGGAATGATGACCGCCTCTGACGACTGGTTCTCCGATTTCGACAATACCGGTATGCCGGCTGTCGCGACCGGCCGCTTGCCGGTAAGCACTGCCGCGGAAGCTGCGTTGGTCGACGGAAGGATCGCCACCTACGAAGACCAATCAAGCAGCGGAGCGTGGACCTCGCAGGCGCTGATGGTCGCCGACGTCAACGATACAGAAAATTTCAGCCAGGATTCCCGAACGGTGCAGGCGGCGCTGCCGGCTGCGATTCATCCCATCGACGTGTTTGCCGCCAACCTGGGCACCGCGCAAGCCCAACAGGAAATTCTCGATGGCATCAACGGGGGTAAGGTGTTGGTCAACTACACCGGCCACGGGTCCGAAGAGGAATGGTCGGGCGATGATCTGTTCAATGACACCGCGGCGAGCGGATTAACAAACGGCTCTTCTCTGCCTGTATTTCTGATCATGGATTGTCTGAACGGCTTCTTCCAGGATGTTTATGAAGAACCCCTGGCGGTTGCGCTCATGCTTGCACCCAATGGCGGCGCCGTCGCCGTCTTGGCTTCGAGCGGCCTAAATCAACCCAACCCGCAGACCAAGTTGGACAAGCTGATCGTGCAGAATGCCTTCAACCCGCCTTACCCGGCGCTGGGAGACGCCATTGTCGGCGCCAAGTCGGGCATCGCCGACATCGCTGTGCGCAAGACGTTTAACCTGCTGGGCGATCCCGCCATGCAAATCAAACGTCCGGCCCGCGAACAACTCAAGCCTGCGCAACCGTAACTTCAGCCCACGAGGGGGCCCCTGCGACCTCGCGTAGCGGCTCCATAAGCGCCTTCATCACTCTCTCGAATCCTGCGAAGTCAAGCGACTGGGCTCCATCGGAAAGGGCGCGCTCGGGGCAGGGATGAACCTCGATAATCAACCCATCCGCTCCAACCGCGACGGCCGCACGTGAAACCGCGGCAATCAGGCTGGGTTTGCCGGTTCCGTGCGAAGGGTCTGCGATCACCGGCAGATGAGAAAGGTCGCGAGCCAGCGCGACCGCTGCCAGATCGAACGTGTTACGCATTTCTGTTTCGAAAGTCTTGATGCCCCGCTCGCAAAGCACGACCTGATTGTTTCCTCCTGCCAGCAGATACTCTGCTGCCAACAGCCATTCCTTCACCGTGGCCGACGGGCCGCGTTTTAGCAATACCGGCTTATTCACGGTCGCCAGCCTGCGAAGCAACGCGAAATTCTGCATGTTACGCGCGCCCACCTGCAGCATGTCGGCATGTTCACAAATCATATCGACATCCTCGGTGCTCATGATTTCGGTGACCACAGGCAGTCCCGATGTCTCGCGCACCTGGCTCAGAATCTTCAGCGCTTCCAGCCCGAGTCCCTGAAAATCGTAAGGAGAAGTCCGTGGCTTGTACGCCCCACCGCGCAGCATGGTCGCTCCAGCTCTTTTGACCGCTTGGGCCGTGCTGAACAATTGCTCGCGAGATTCAACCGAACACGGCCCCGCAATCACCACGACTCCGGGCCCGCCAATCGCGACTCCGCCAAGGTTGACCACCGATCGCTCCGGTCTCACTTGCCGGCTTACCAATTTAAACGGTTGAGCGATGGCGACCACCTTCTCGACGCCGGGCGCGGCTTGCAGCGCTTCGATCTCGTGACGCCGGCCGTTGCCGACCGCCGCGACGATCGTTCGCTCCACTCCACGCGTGAGATGCGGTTGATACCCAGCCTCGCGGATTCGCTCGACCACATGCGCAATCTCTGGCTCCGTCGCTTTGTCAGACATGTTGACAATCATCCGTAACCTCCCGGAATTTTGATGGCAAAATAAAGGGCCGCGATCTGCATCGCGGCCCTTGGCTAAAACTTGCTTGCTTGAATCTCTCTAGCTCGATCCCTCCGCAAGCACCGCCGCAGCCGCTAAGCGGATAAAGCAATAGCGAAACTGCGCGATAAAGGAGGTAAATCGCATCATAACCAAATTCTCACCGGAACTTGAATCTGCGGTTGTTCGATCTCTTGCTTACTGGATCGAACTCGCCGTATTCGAGAACACGTTGTTGGCGTTGGAGCCAATCAACCGTATTGTGCCGACCACCAAGACCAGAATGACGGCCAGCATTACTGCGTATTCGGCAATATCTTGCCCCTCATCTCCCGACCAGATCCTGCGGAGAAATTCAGACATTGGGTACCTCCAGTTCCATAGGTGCTTGCGAGAGCCAAGAAGCGCAAGGAACGCACCCATAATGCCCCAGCCCGACTGGCTTGTCAATGCAGCGTATCGAACCATGCTAAATGTAACCCGAAGGGGCGGCGTCCCGCCAAGTGGCGGTGCAGTTTCCGTGTCATCCGGAGCAAGCCTGTTTTGTGCAGTGAAGCCTCTGGGCGAGGCGCGCGCAAAATGGTGCGTTTGGCTCGCCTCCTTAACAACCCTGCACCCTACCTCCCGCCCAAAACTCTTGTCTAGCGTCCCGCAAATATCCAGCGGAATAGCCGTTCGCGCTCACTGGGTTCTGTTTGCGGTGCGAAGGGCATGGCGGCCGATCAGCTTTCGGATTGCTGACACAGCCATCTATAAGGATTTTCTTCCCACATTGTGGCTGCAGAACTAAATTACAATCTTCTCATGGCGGTTCTTCATAGCCTCCGCGTCACGCTTGAGATGATCAAATGGGAGCACTCCGTGTTCGCGCTCCCATTTGCTCTATGCGGAGCCATGCTCGCCGCGTCCGGCCTGCCCACGGCTCACCAACTGATGTGGATCGTCATCGCCATGGTAGCTGCGCGCTCCGCGGCGATGGCGTTTAATCGTCTAGCCGACGCCGCCATCGATGCCGCCAACCCTCGCACCCGTACCCGCGCTCTTCCCGCAGGCGATCTTTCGCCCGCCTTCGTCGCCAGCTTCGTGGTCATATCTTGTGCCGTCTTCATTCTCGCGGCTTCGCAACTGAATCGTCTCACGCTTTGGTTTTCGCCGGTGGCGCTGGCTATTTTGCTGCTCTACTCTTATACCAAACGATTCACGCGCTGGTCGCATCTGCTGCTCGGTTTCGCGCTCGGCATCGCGCCCGCCGCGGCCTGGATCGCTGTTCGTGGCTCCCTTGACCCTCGCATCCTGTTTCTCACAGCTGCGGTAACCTTGTGGGTTGCGGGTTTCGACGTTCTCTACGCCTGCCAGGACTTCGACTTTGATCGCCATGCCGGCCTTTATTCGATTCCAAGCCATTTCGGAATCCAGAACGCTCTTTGCTTGTCTCGTGCGTTCCATGTCGCCATGCTGAGTCTATTGATCGCGCTGATTCCAGCCTTCGCTCTCGGCAAGGTTGCCGCAGTCGGCATCGCGGTTGTCGCTCTCTTGCTGCTCTACGAACACTCGCTGGTCAAGCCCAATGATCTGTCGAAACTGAACGCCGCTTTTTTCACCATGAATGGCGTGATCTCCGTCGCGTTCGCGGTTTTCGTTGCGGCAGACATCATGCTGCGAAGATAGGAGCACCGATTTATCCCGCGACACCGCGGAGAGAGTTCTCCTTCGAGGTAAATGAGGACCACGGCTAACGCACTTTACCCATCAAGACCGGCGCTCCCACCCCCTGCGGCAGAAGCGCCGTTTCTCCACTCTCTCCCGGGTGACGAAGCCAGTGGAGATCGAGGCTTATACTGCGGGGTTCTTGCGTCTGATTTGTCAGGTTACGTCTGTAGTTTGTAAAACTGTGTGCTTGGGAGCCGGTTCCGTGGCCAGGAAAAATTGCGGCTGGAACCATCGGCAATCGGACGGTCGGTATGAAAATATTTGCGGTAAGCCGCGATCCAGTCGGTGGAAATATCCTGCTGTGCGGTTCTGAGATCGACCTCGCGATGACAAACCATGCGGTGCAAGCGGTCTTCCAGCTGATCTTTTACGTGGGCATTCCACACCGCGTCATGATAAGGCTCGGGCCAAAGATTGCGAATATCGGTAGCGCCGCCGAGTTCCGGAGTAATCAAGTAGTCGACTTCAAATTGGTCGGGCGGCTGCGTGACTTTGTACAGTTCAAACACTTTTTGTTTCAGCGAAATCGGTATCAACGGTGCGGCTTGGGAAGCCGTTCCGCAGATGTCGTTCTCCGTGACCGGAATCGTGGCCCCGGGAGTTAAGCGCTGATCGGGCTCTTCGCGGTGTGCAGCCAAGGCCAAAACGCCGGAATGCATTTCGGCGGGACGGCGCAGCCATGTCGCCAGCACCAGACCCGCGGCCAGCGCGAATGCGGCCAGAGTCGCAGTTCGGCCGTAGCCAAACCAGGGCGCGCAGAGAAATCGCCCACCCTTTT